>JBKOVW010000112.1:0-6957 GCA_046724095.1 Actinomycetota bacterium
GGAGAGCGAAACGAGCCCGGCCGTCTGCTGCGCGCCTCTCGCGGCGACGACATTGTCCGAGGAGGAGATCGATGCAACGGCTCGGCTGTTCCGCGCGCTCGGCGACCCGGCGCGCATCCGCATCCTGAACGCGCTCGCCACGAGCCGAGCGCCGGTGTGCGTCTGCAACCTCATCGAGCCCCTCGGCCTGGCGCAGCCGACGGTGAGCCACCACCTCAAGACTCTCACCGAGGCGGGACTGCTCGATCGCGAGCAGCGCGGCAGGTGGGCGTATTTCTCCCTTCGGCCGGAGGCAGCCGAACGCCTGGAGGGTCTCCTCGACTTCAAGGAGTGCTGCTGATGGCGACGAGTGCCGACGAATTGCGACAGCAGGTTCGTCGCCGCTACGCGGAGTCCGCCCGCGCGGTGACGGAAGGGTCCGGCGGCTGCGGTTGCGGAAGCGGGTCCTGCTGCGACGGAGACGAGACGACGAAGTTCGGAGAAGCCCTCTACGAGGCCGAGCAGCGCGGCGAGTTGCCGGAGGCGGCAGCGCTGGCGTCGCTCGGCTGCGGGAACCCGACGGCCGTCGCGGACCTGGCCGAAGGGGAGACCGTGCTCGACCTCGGCTCCGGCGGCGGGATCGACGTCATCCTGTCGGCGAAGCGGGTCGGCCCGACGGGCCTCGCGTACGGCCTCGACATGACCGACGAGATGCTGGCGCTCGCACGACGGAACGCCGAAGACGCCGGCGTCAAGAACGCGATCTTTCTCAAAGGGATGATCGAACAGGTCCCGCTGCCCGCGGGCTCCGTCGACGTCGTGATCTCGAACTGCGTGATCAATCTCTCGACCGACAAGGCCGCGGTGCTCACGGAGATCGCCCGCGTGCTCAGGCCCGGCGGACGCGTCGGCGTTTCCGACGTGGTTGCCGAGGATCGCCTGACGCAGGAGGAGCGTGCCGAGCGCGGCTCCTACGTCGGCTGCATCGCCGGAGCGCTGTCGAAGAGCGAGTACGAGCAGGGCCTCGAAGCTGCCGGTTTCGAGGACGTCACCGTCACCTTCACGCACGAGGTCGCCGACGGGATGCACGGCGCGATCGTGAAAGCGACGAAGACACGCGAGCCTGCAATGCAGGGGCTGCCCGTGATTCAGCCGGCGGCGAAGTCGGGCTGCTGTTGATGGTGCGCGCGGTCGCGCGCTCGCTGGTCGCTGAATTCATCGGGACGTTTGCGCTCGTCTTCGCAGGGGCCGGCGCCATCATGGTCGACGCGAAGACCCACGCAATCGGACACGTCGGGGTCGCGATCTCGTTCGGGCTCGTGATCATGGCGATGATCTACGCCGTCGGGCATGTCTCGGGCGCCCATTTCAACCCGGCCGTGAGCCTCGCGTTCGCGCTGGGCCGTCATTTCCCATGGGGCCGGGTCGGGGCTTATTGGGTGGCGCAACTCGGCGGTGCGATCGCCGCCGCGGCCATTCTTCGGGGCTCGCTGGGCGACGTTGCGCACGTCGGTGCGACGTTGCCGAGCGGCTCTCAGGGCCAGGCGTTCCTGTGGGAGCTGGTGCTGACCTTCTTCCTGATGTTCGTGATCATGGCCGTCGCGACCGATACGCGCGCAGTCGGCGAGGCCGCAGCGATCGCGATCGGCGGCACGGTCGGACTGGACGCGATGTTCGGCGGCCCGGTGACCGGCGCGTCCATGAACCCCGCACGCTCGCTCGGGCCCGCGCTCGTCTCGGGTGACCTGCACGCGTTGTGGCTGTACCTCATGGCGCCGCTGGCCGGCGCGGTGCTCGGCGCGCTCGCGTATCAGTTCGTGCGCGGTGAGCAGCCTGCCCTCGTCGCCTCGACAGAGGAGGCGTGATGCAGCGAGTTCTCTTCGTCTGTCTGCACAACGCCGGGCGCTCGCAGATCAGCAAGGCGCTCTTCGACCGCGCCGCGCACGGCCGGCACGACTCCGAATCGGCCGGGACCGAGCCCGGCGAGCGCATTCATCCTGAGGTGGCGGCGGTCATGAACGAGATCGGCGTCGACCTCTCCGGCCGCACACCGCAGAAGCTCACGACCGAGCTGGCCGAGTGGGCGGACGTCGTTGTCACCATGGGCTGCGGCGACGCATGCCCCTACATACCGGGGAAGCGCTACCTCGACTGGGACCTGCCCGATCCGAAAGGTCGTCCGGTCGAGGATGTCCGCGCGCTTCGAGACGACATCGAGCGGCGCGTCACCGATCTGGTGCGCGAGCTCGACGAGCTGGCCGCATAGGAGGAGAGCCATGCGTTACGTCCTGTTCGTCTGCACGCACAATGCCGGTCGAAGCCAGATGGCCCAGGCGTTCTTCGAGCGCTTCGCGCCGCCCGACCTGCGCGCCGAGTCCGCCGGGCAGGCTCCGGCCGAGGCGATCTGGCCCACAGTGGTCGAGGCGATGCGCGAGGTCGGAATCGACATCTCGGGACGCAAGCCGAAGAAGATCGACCGCGAGATGCAGCTCCACGCAGACAAGGCGATCACGCTGAACTGCCAGGAGTCCTGTCCATACGTGATCGGCGGCGTCGAGGACTGGGAGGTCGACGATCCGGCCGGCCTGCCGCTCGAGGGAGTCCGCGAGATCCGCGACGAGATCGAGCGTCGCATCCGCGACCTCGTCGAGGACAGAGTGGAGGAGATCCGAGCCGACCGAAGCGGCCACCAGCGGCGTCTCGCTCAGCTCCTTCCGTCCCTCGCAGATCAGTTCGAGGGCACGAAGACTCCTGAGCAGATCCGCGCGTGCGCGGAAGCGATCCTCGAGCGTTACGCCGACGCGCCGGTGCGATCCTTCGTTCTGACGCTGGCGCATCGCGAAGCAGTGGAGTGTCTGCGCGCCGAGGAGTGTTACGCGATCAGCGCGTAGGTGCGGAAGCCCGCACCCCAAGACGCCGGGTCAGACCATTGGCCAGCCCATGCGCCGGGGGCGACGCTGTGTGTGATGGCCGAGTCTCATTCACGCAAGTGGTTCGCCCTGGGCCTACTGAGCGCCGTCCAGTTCATGGTTGTCCTGGACATGGCCATCGTGAACGTCGCGCTGCCCTCGATCCAGGTCGATCTCGGCTTCTCCCAGCAGAACCTCCAGTGGATCGTGAGCGCATACGCGCTCGTCTTCGGCGGCTTCCTCCTGCTCGGCGGCCGCGCCGCCGACCTGCTCGGCCGGCGCCGCATCTTCTTCGTCGGCATCGGCGTCTTCACGCTCGCGTCCTTGCTGGCGGGCCTTGCCTGGTCCCAAGGCTCGCTCATCGGCGCGCGTGCACTGCAGGGCCTCGGCGCCGCGGTGATCACGCCGGCCGCGCTGTCGATTCTCTCCACGACGTTCGTCGAAGGGCGCGAACGGAACATCGCCCTCGGCGTCTGGGGTGCCGTCGGGGGGGTCGGAGGGGCGGCGGGCGTGCTGCTCGGCGGCGTTCTCACCGATGCCCTGAGCTGGTCGTGGATCTTCTTCGTGAACGTCCCGTTCGGCGTGACCGGAGCGCTGCTCACGCCCGTGCTCCTGCGCGAGAGCCGGGATGCAGTGGCGAAGTCGTTCGATGCGGTCGGCGCCGTCGCGGTGACAGCAGGGCTGTCCGCGATGGTCTACGCGATCACGCAGGCCGGGCAGGATGGGTGGCTCGCCGGACGAACGGTTGCGTTCTTCGTCGCCTCGGTTGCATTGCTCGCGAGCTTCGTCGCCTGGGAGCTCCGCCATCCCGAGCCTTTGATGCGGTTCGGCATCCTGCGCACCAGGACGGTCAGCGGCGCCAACATCGCCGGCTTCATCCTCAACATCGTGTCGTTGTCGATGTTCCTGTTGCTGACGCTGTACATGCAGCAGGTCCTCGGCTTCTCCGCGATGCAGACCGGCCTGGCGTACCTCGCCGTCGCCCTCAGCGCGATCGTGTGGTCGACCGTCGCCGCACAGCTCGTGACGCGCGTCGGTGTCAAGCGCGTGCTCGTCGTCGGTATGACCGCGCTCGCCGTCGCACTGGCGTACTTCACGCAGATCTCCGTCGGCGGTTCGTACGTGGGGGACCTCCTGCCCGGCTTCCTGCTGATCGGCTTCGGCCTCGGGTTCTCGTTCGTTCCGATCTCGATCGCGGCGCTCGCCGGCATCGAACCGGCCGAGGCGGGACTGGCGTCAGGGCTGATCAACACGTCGCAGCAGGTCGGCGGGGCACTGGGCATAGCCGCGCTTTCGACGATCGCGACGTCGCGGACGGAAGACGCTGTCGCCGGCGGCGCAAGCCACGCGGACGGGCTTGTCACCGGCTTCCATGCGGCCTTCGTGGCCGCCGTGATCGTGGTCGCCGTCGGGGTCGTGGCGTCGTTCTTCCTCGTCCGCAGCGACGAGCTGGAGCAGCCGCTGGTCGAGCCGCTCGCCGATCCGGAGCCTCTGCTCGACCTCGCCGCCTAGGCGAGCCAATCCGCTCGGGCCGACCCGACGTAGAGGCGGGCGACAGGGAACCTCGCCACGATCCTGGTCGTCGCGCCTCTGCCGCGCCGGCCGGCGGTCGAGGACCGCTCGCCGGTCCGACGAACCTCCACGCGGTCGGCGAAGAGCAACACCTGACGGTCACCTTCCCGGTCGACACCACGCCGCCCGCGAGTCCCGTCGTCTCGGTGGCCGGAACGGCGTCGTCGACGGTCAGTCTGTCCTGGCCTGCCGTCGCCGACGACGACTCGACGTGCTGCACGTACGGCGTCCTCGCGAACGGCAACCCCGTGAATACTCAGTGGACCGGCGACCGGGCGGTGACAGTGCTCCGGCTGGCCGCCGCAACGACGTACCCGTTCACAGTCGTCGCCGTCGATCCGTCCGGGAACGCGTCGGCGCCCAGCGACGCGGTCACCGCGACGACGCTCGCGAGCACTGACACAACCGGCCCGACCGCGCCCGGCAACCTCTCCGCGTTCGACTTCGGCTGTGAGACGTGGCTGTCCTGGGACAAATCGACGGACGACGTCGACCCGCAGACCGCGATCCTGTACGAGGTGCGAGTGAACGGCGTCCTCGACGGCGCCCAGCTCGACATCGACCGCTGGATCACGTACGGCACGCAGTCCGCGAACACGTACAGCGTTCAGGCGGTCGACAGCGCCGGCAATCGCTCGCAAGTCAGCTCGATCACCCTCACCGGCCAGACCTGCTGAAGAACCGCGGCGCGCCGGGGAGCCACGACTTCCCGGCGTGCCTTCTTCAGCGGGGGAGTGGTCCACCGGCGAGTGCGACGACCGCCCCGGCCGCTCCTGCGACCAGCAGCGTCTGCACGACACCCCGGCGTAGCGCGAACAGCAGGACCGCGGCGCCGGCGAGGACGGCGTACTGCCAGGGCTCGGCGAGGGCACGGGTGAGCGGGACGGCGGTGCCGAGGATCGCTCCGATCGCAGCGGGACCGGCGCCGTCGAGGAACGCCTGCGCATTGCGGTTGCCGCGGAGGCGGTCGAAGTGGCTCGCGCCGAAGAGGATGAACGCGAAGGACGGGGAGAACGCCACGAGCGCCGCCAGCAGGCCGCCGCCGACGCCCGCGGCCGCGTAGCCGACCGCGGCGACCGTGTGCACGACGGGGCCCGGCGTTACCTGCCCGAGCGCGACCGCGTTGAGGAACTGGCCCGCCGTCATCCAGTGGTAGCGATCGACGGCATCGCCCTGCATCAACGGGATGATCACGAAGCCGCCGCCGTACGAGAGCGCACCGACCTTGAACGCGACCCAGACGAGTGCGAGCAGGCCGCCGCTTCCGGCCGCAGCGGCCAGCGGCAGCGGTGGGAGCGCAAGGACGCGTTGGTCGTCGCGGCCGAGCGCGCGGATCACGAGCTCGAGCAGACCGCAGCCGAGCAAGACGAGCACGAGCCAGAGGCCGATTGTGGCGGCCGACGCACCGCCGGCGGCGGCATAGGCGAGCCAGCGCGCATGCGACGCCGCGCGGCGCCAGCTCGCCGGGACGAGGCTCGAGCCGGCCAGGACGGCGACCGCCGCGACCGCAGCGCCCGCGCCTGCGCCCGCTCCCCGGATCCACTCCGGCGGCGAGCCGGCGAGGAAGAGCGCCGCCAGCGCGAGGATCAGGACCAGCCCGGGCCCGATGAAGCAAACGCCGCCGACGACGGCGCCGATCCTGCCCCTGAGGCGCCAGGCGCAGAAGATCGCGAGCTGCGTCGAGGCCGGCCCGGGGAGCAAGTTGCAGGCGGCGATTGCATCCTCGAACTCGCGCGGTTCGAGCCAGCGACGCCGCTCCACGCACAGCTGGCGCAAAAGTGCGATGTGGGCGGGCGGGCCGCCGAAGCCGACACAGCCGATCCGGCCCCACTCACGCGCGATCGTCGCCAGGCTCGGGGCCGACACACCGCGAGATTGTCAGACCAGGCAAACGGCGATGTTATCTTCATGATTGTGAAGACATCGACGCCTTCGGAAGACGTCTTCCAGGGCCTGGCGGAGACCTTTCGCATGCTGTCGGATCCCGGTCGGGTCCGGTTGATCTCCGCGCTGCTCGAGGCGGGCGAGCTCTGTGTCTGCGATCTCGCCGCCGTCACAGGCCTCTCGCAGACGGCCTGCTCGCACAACCTGCGGCTGCTCCGGTCGAGTCGCCTCGTGCGCTATCGCAAGCAGGGCCGCAACGTCTACTACTCGCTTGACGACGCGCACATCAGGCTGCTCCTCGACGTCGGCCTCCAGCACGTCAGTCACGAGGACACGCGTGACTGAGCTGCCGCTGCTCCAGCCACGGACGGTCGCGCTTGCGCCGGAGCGGGCGCAGCTCGTGCGGCGTGCGCGGCTGCTTGCCTGGGGCGGCAACGCATGGCACGTGCTCGAATTTGCGATCGCCGCCGGAGCGGGGATCGCGGCGTCGTCGATCGCGCTCGTCGGCTTCGGCTTCGACTCGCTGATCGAGGCGTCGGCCGGCTTCGTCATCCTCTGGCGCTTCGCCGCCGCCCGGGCGCACTCCGAGCGTGCCGAGCGGCGCGCGCAACAG
>JBKOVW010000372.1:0-6143 GCA_046724095.1 Actinomycetota bacterium
CGACATCGCGGCGATCGTCCATGACCCGGAGCTCGATCCTCAGCTGGTCGCGGCCGCCGGCGCCGCGGCGCACCTCGCCCTCCACAACGCGCGGCTTCAGGCCGACGTCAGCGCGCAGCTCGCGAAGGTGCAGGAGTCGCGGCGCCGCATCGTCACCGCAGGCGACGAGGAGCGCCGTAAGATCGAGCGCGACCTGCACGACGGCGCGCAACAGCGGCTCGTCGCGCTCGCGCTCGAGTTGCGGATCGCCCAGCGGCAGTTCGGCGAGGCGAGCCCCGAGCTCGAACGGGTGCTCGGCGACGCGGTTGCCCAGCTGCAGGTCGCTGTCGAGGAGCTGCGCGAGCTCGCCCGTGGCGTCCATCCGGCCGTGCTGACGGAGGAGGGCCTCGGCGGCGCGCTCGTCTCCTTGGCGAGCCGCACTCCCGTGCCGCTGCGCATCGACGCGTCCGCCGACCGCTTCCCCGGCGAGATCGAGGCGGCCGCGTACTTCGTCGCGTGCGAGGCGATCGCCAATGCGGTCAAGCACGCGCACGCGACGCAGATCCGGGTCTCGGCGCAGCGCCGCAACGGGACGCTCGTGATCGAGGTCGAGGACGACGGGATCGGCGGCGCGCGCGAGAACGGCTCGGGCTCAGGTCTCCGCGGCCTCGTCGACCGCGTCGAGGCACACGGAGGGACGCTGCGGATCGAGAGCGAGCCCGGCGCCGGCACCCGCGTCATCGGAGAGCTTCCCTGCGCGTCGTGATCGCGGACGACTCCGTCCTCATGCGCGAGGGCGTGGCACGCGTGCTCGGCGACGCCGGCGTGGAGGTCGTTGCCAGCGTGGGGGATGCCGACGGGCTGCGCCGCGCGGTCGCGACGGAGAAGCCCGATGTCGCGATCATCGACGTCCGCATGCCGCCGACGCAGACGGACGAGGGCGCGCGCGCCGCCGAGACGATCCGTGAGCGGCACCCCGACGTCGGCGTCCTGATGCTGTCGCAGATCGTGGAGCCGCACACGGCCATGCGGCTGTTCGGCGAGCGGCCCGAAGGGTTCGGCTACCTGCTCAAGGACCGCGTGCTCGAGATCGAGGACTTCGTCGAGGCGGTAAGGCGCGTCGCGCGCGGCGGGACGGCGATGGACCCGCAGATCGTGTCGCAGCTCGTCGGCAACCGGCGGCAGGACGATCCCGTCGACGAGCTCAGCCCGCGCGAGCGAGAGGTGCTCGGCCTGATGGCCGAAGGACGCTCGAACGCCGGCATCTGCGGGAAGCTCTTCCTCAGTCCGAAGACCGTGGAGACGCACGTCAACTCGATCTTCAACAAGCTGCGGCTCGCCCAGGCGCCGGACGATCACCGCCGCGTGCTCGCGGTGCTTGCGTATCTGCGCTCGGAGCAGTGACTAGGCTTCTCGCCCGTGGAGGTCGACGCCGTCGAGATCCGCGTGCTCGGCTGCCTGATCGAGAAGCAGCGAACGACGCCCGATCAGTACCCGCTGTCGCTGAACGCGCTCCGGCTCGCCTGTAATCAGACGACGAACCGCGACCCGGTCGTCGACTACGACGAGCGAACGATCAAGGCGGCGCTCGAGCGGATGTCGGATCGCGGCTGGACGCGGTTCGCGAGCGGCGCGAGCAGTCGCGCGCTCAAGTACCGCCACCTGCTCGGCGAAGCGCTCAGCCTGTCGGATGCGGAGCTCGCGCTGCTGGCTGTGCTCATGCTGCGCGGCGCGCAGACGCCGGGCGAGCTCAAACAGCGCACCGAGCGCATGCATCACTTCGACTCGCCGGCGGACGTCGTGCAGACGCTCGACGTGCTCGCCGGGCGCGAGCTCGTCCGCAAGGTCGACCGTCGCCCCGGGCAAAAAGAGGAGCGCTACGTTCAGCTGCTCGGCGGCGGGCAGGACGAGCAGCCGGTGCCGGCGCCCGAACTCCGGATCGCCGACTCCGATTTCGAGGCACGCCTGTCGCGTCTCGAAGCGGCTGTCGAGGACCTGCGCGCGCGGCTCGAGGCGTAGCTAATCTGCCCGCCGTGGCTGATGCGCTGACGCAGCTCAAGGAACGGTTCGCGCGCATCACCGACCTCGAGCGCATCTCGCGCGTCCTCGGCTGGGACCAGCAGACGATGATGCCGCCCGCTGGTTGGCGCCACCGCGGCGAGCACCTCGCCACGCTGCGCCGGATCCACCACGAGACGCTCATTGCCGAGAAGATCGGCCGCCTGCTCGAGGAGGTCGGCGAGCTCGATCCCGAGACGGACGACGGCGCGTTCGTCCGCGTCGCCAAGCGCGAACACGAGAAGGCGGTCAAAGTGCCGACCGAGCTGCGCGCGGAGATGACGCGCCTGTCGACGGAAGCGCGCACCATCTGGGTGAAGGCGCGCGCAGAATCGGACTTCGAGCTCTTCCGGCCGGCGCTCGAGCGCACGTACGAGCTGCGCAACGAATACGTCGACTGCTTCGATGCCGTCGACGAGCCGTACGACATCCTGCTCGACGACTTCGAGCCCGAGACGACGACCGCCGAAGTCACAGAGGTCTTCGCCGAGCTGAAGGCGGAGCTGATCCCGCTGATCGCCGAGCTGCGGAACGAAGAGGTCGACGACTCGTTCCTGACCGGGACGTTCCCGATCGACGCGCAGGAGCGCCTGGCGAAGGAAGTGGTGGCCCTCTTCGGGTTCCGGCCCGACACCTGGCGGCTCGACCCGACGGAGCATCCGTTCGCCTCCGGCGCCGGCGTCGACGACATCCGGATCACCACGCACTACGACCCGGAGACGATGAAGTCGTTCTTCTCGACGATGCACGAGTACGGCCACGGGCTCTATTCGCACCAGCAGCCGCGCCACCTCGAGCGGCTGCCGACCGGCGGCCCGTGCTCGCTCGGCATCCACGAGTCGCAGAGCCGCATGTGGGAGAACCTCGTCGGCCGCAGCCGGCCGTTCTGGGAATTCTTCTACCCGCGCGCGCAGAAGGCGTTCCCCGAGCAGCTGGGCGGCGTCGACGTCGACCGCTTCCTGGCGGGGATCAACCGCGTCAAGCCGTCACTCATTCGCATCAAGGCCGACGAGGTCACCTACGGGATGCACGTCATCCTCCGCTTCGAGCTCGAGCAGGACATCATCCACGGCCGCGTCGCGGTGCGGGACCTCCCGGAGGTCTGGAACGAGCGGATGCACGAGTACCTCGGCGTCGACGTCCCGAACGACGCGCAGGGCGTGCTGCAGGACACGCACTGGGCGTCGGGCAGCATCGGCTACTTCTCGACGTACCTCCTCGGCACCGTCATGTCGGTGCAGATCTGGCAGAAGATCCTCGAGGACGTCCCCGACCTGGAGGAGCAGATCGGGGGCGGCGAGTTCGCGGCGCTGCGCGCATGGCTGGGCGAGCGTGTGCACAGCCTGGGGAGGAAGTTCCCGCCGCAGGAGACGCTGCGGCGCGCGACCGGGTCGACGATCGACCCGAAGCCGTACATCGCCTACCTGCGCGCGAAGTACGGCGCAGGCGTCGCGGCGTAGATTAGGCCGGCCAGACTTCCGCGAGCCTCCTCCGCGTCTCCTGCAGGTGCTCGGGGAGCACCTTCACGTCTGCGAGCACCGGCATGAAGTTCGTGTCGCCTGCCCAGCGAGGAACGACGTGCAGATGGACGTGGTCGACGACCCCTGCGCCGGCGATCCGGCCGAGGTTCCAGCCGACGTTGTAGCCCTGCGGGCCGTAGAGCTGGGAGAGGGCGCCCATCCCCGCCGAGGCGAAGCGGTGCAGTTCGAGCACCTCGTCGTCGGTGAGCTCGCCGTAATCGCCGACGTGCCGGACCGGCGCGACCATGAAGTGGCCGGAGGCGTAGGGGAACTTGTTCAACAGGACGATCGTTTGCGGGCCGCGGTGAACGACGAGCCGTTCGGCGTCGTCAGCGCCCGCCGCCGCGTCACAGAAGAGGCACCCGCGCTCCTCGTCGGCCGACTTGATGTACTCGAGCCGCCACGGCGCCCAAAGTTGCTTCACGGGCGCCTTGACTTCCGTTCCCGGGCGCCGTAGAAGCAGGGAGCTGGAGAAGAAGGAGCAGGGGTCATGGGGTTTCGCATCTCGTCCGCTGCGGCGATCGCGACGCTGGCCATCCTAGGTGTCGCCGGAGGAGCGGCGGCCTCGAACGCCAACTTCTGGACGGATCCGTCGGGTGACAGCAAGAACGCGGCCGACCTGACCGTTGTCGCGGCGGCGAGCGACGACGCCGGAAAGATCACGTTCACGCTGACATACGGGAACCGTCCTGCCGGCTTGACCGATGACGATCAGGTCCAATCTGGCTCGACGCCGACGACAGCGCCGCGACCGGCAACGGCGGCTTCGACTACATCCTCGTCCTCGAAAAGGCCGGCGCCTTCCTGAAGCAGGCGACTCCCGGCGGGCCGGTGGACACGCCGGAGACGACCGTCTCGGGGTCGGCCGAGGGGCGAACGGCATCGGTGAACCGCAGCGAAGTCGGAAACACGGCGAAGTTCGACTTCTTCGTTCGCGCGCTCGCGAAGTCCGATCTGTCGACGGACGAGGCTCCCGACTCTGCGGACCGGATCTTTGTCTTCCCATTGACTGCCCCGCGGCCGGCGAAGGTCTCCGTCGTCTTCGCGCCGAAGACGCCGAAGGCCGGCGCGAGCTTCCTCGCCACGGTCGCGCTCGTCGAGCTCGAGGACGGCACCAGGATGCTGGCTCTTCAGGGCGTGAGCTGCACGAGCACCCTGAACGGCAAGCCGATCCGCGCGAGGGTCATACCAGCGGCGTGCGTGTGGAAGCTGCCGAAGTCGGCGAAGGGGAAGCGTCTCGTGATCAGGATCAGCGTCTCGAACAACGGCTCGAAGAAAACCTTCGGGCCGTGGAAGTTCAAGGTGCGCTAGGCGTCGGGCTCGGCTGCTTCAGGTGCCGCCTCTGGCGTTCGAACAGCTGCGAGCCACATGAGCGACGCGCACATGGCGAAGACGAGCAAGAGCGAGGACGCGAGGAGGATGGCCTGCAGCACGGCACCTCTTTCTTTAGGAGTGGAGTAACTCCTCTATAGCCAGCGCCTATCGACGAAGGTTTCAACGATGGCGGTTCTACCGCGCGTTCGCTCGGTCCGGCGATCTCGCATTCGACGTGGGAGCGAATCTCGGGAACCGCACGAAGGTCTTCCTCGACTGTGGGGCGAGGGTCGTGGCGTTTGAGCCTCAACCACTCTGCATCGCCGCCCTTCAAGCGAGGTCCGGCGACGATCCCTCCTTCCACCTTGTACCGATGGCTCTCGGAAGAGAGAGCGGGAGCGCGAAGGTGTACGTGAGTAGGGAGCACACTCTCTCGACCTTCCGCGGACTGGCTCGGCGGCGTCAGCGAAAGTGGTCGCTTCGGAGACACCCGCTGGGAAGGCCAGGAGGAGGTCGAGATCACGACGCTCGACGCGGCGATCGCCGAATTCGGAGAGCCCGTCTTTGTGAAGGTCGATGTCGAGGGGTACGAGGGTGAGGTTCTTTCCGGACTCAGCCGCCGTCTCAAGGCAGCGTCGATCGAGTTCGCAGCCGAGAGCCTCGACGCCACCAGCCGCTGCCTCGACAAGCTTGAGACTCTCGGCGACTACGGATACCAGTTCGCGCTGGGTGAGCGCCCCCGGCTCGAGCTTGCAGGCTGGGTTCGCGCAGAAGAGCTCAAGTCCGCGCTGCGAGACGCCATGGCTGGCGACCCCCTTGTATGGGGTGACGTCTACTTCGTCGACGCTTCTCGGAATTGAGCGGGGAGCGGGCACGCGCTGTTCGAGGCGGTCTGCGCGCACGAGCTCGAGGGTGTGGTCGCGAAGCGACGCGGCGGTCGCTATCTGCCCGGTGAACGCGGGTGGGTCACGACAAAGAACCGCGCCTATTGGCGCTGGGAGATGGAGCGCGAGAGCGCGATTCAACAAACGTCGCGTGTGGCAGTACGTTTGACGATTGGCGCACCGCCGAAGCGCTCGAGGGCGCGCCCGCGCCTAGGCGGTCGCCGCTCTTTCGACGTAGGCGCAGCTCCGAGCGTCGTTGGGTAGGGGCGACGGTGCGACTTTCGTGACGCGGAACGGCGCGTCGTCGAGGGAGATCATGTCCAGCGGCTGGGGCGCGCCGCCCGGCCGCGCAATGATCTCGTAGCCGTTGGAAGTTCCGATGAACAGA
>JBKOVW010000102.1:0-2492 GCA_046724095.1 Actinomycetota bacterium
GACTACGTCGACGTCGACCCGCGCTTCGGCCACGACCTGGCGCTGCCGTACGTGATGGTGCAGCACGGCCGCCGCGCCGTGTTCGAGCCGGACGCCGTCGCCTGGGAGAAGCCGTCCCGCGACATCGAGGACGAGTACCGCCGCAAGGTGCGGATGTTCGAGCACTGCTGGCTGATCGTCCTGCGCGGGAAGATGCTGCGCCGCCTCGGGCCGACTTATCTGCTCGAGGTCGTCTCCCACCGGCACCTTCGCTACGCGAGCGGCTTGCTCCATCTCGTCCTGCTCGCGTCGTCGATCGCGCTCGTCCGCTCCGGCCTCGTGTACGACATCGTGCTCGCCGCCCAGCTGCTGTTGCTGCTCGCCGCGGCGCTCGGCGTCGGGATCGCCCGTTACTACGTGCTGGTCACCTGGGCGACGGTCGTGTCGCTCGTGCGGTATCTCCGCTTCGGCGTGCCCGCCGTCTGGGCCAAGGCCGAAGGCACGCGATGAACCGGGCGCTCGACACGGCGCTTGCCGGTCTCGGGCTCGCGATCGCGAGCCCGGCGCTCGCTGCCGCCGCCGTCGCGATCAAGCTCGACGACGGCGGGCCTGTCCTCTACCGGCAACGCCGCGTCGGCTTGCACGGCGAGGAGTTCGAGCTGGTGAAGCTGCGGACGATGACCATCGGCGCCGAGCGGCAGGGCGCCGGCTACGCAGTCAACGAGGGCGATCCGCGGATCACGCGGGCCGGCCGTCTGTTGCGCCGCCTCTCGCTCGACGAGATCCCGCAGCTCTGGAACGTCGTCCGGGGTGACATGAGCCTGATCGGGCCCCGCCCCACGCTCGCCTACCAGGTCGAGCAGTACACGCCGCGCCAGCGGCGGCGGCTCGAAGTCAAGCCCGGCATCACAGGTTGGGCGCAGATCCACGGCCGCGCGCGACTGCCGTGGAACGAGCGGATCGAGCTCGACGTCTGGTACGTCGAACATCGCTCGCCGTTGCTCGATCTGAAGATCCTCGCGCGCACGCCCGCGGCGCTCTTCGCCGGCACGTACAAGGGCGAGACGGGCGGCTGGCACGCGTGATCCCGTTCTTCAGCAGCGCGAACGTGCTCGAGGCGGTGTCGCCGGAACGCGCGCTCGAAGCCGTGCGCGAGGCGTTCATCGCGTACGCGCGCGGCGAGTGGACGATGCCGCCGAAGGTCTACGTCCCGGCCTATCCGGCCGGCGACTTCCGCGCGATGCCGGCGCTCGGCGGAGGCCATGCGCTGCTGAAGTGGGTGACGTCGTTCCCCGGGAACCCCGCGGATGGGCTCCCGACGGTGACCGGTCTCGTGCTGCTCTCGGACGCCTCGAACGGACTGCTCAAGGCCGCGCTCGACGCCGGCGCGGTGACGGCGCTGCGGACGGGCGCCGCAGCCGTGCTCGCGGCGGAGACGCTCGGGCGACCCGGCGCGGCGGCTGCCGCAGTGATCGGCGCGGGCGTCAACGGAGAAGCGGCGGCGCGCACATTCGCCGCTCGCGGGCGCCGCGTGCTCCTCTGGGACGTCGACGAGAGCCGCGCCGAAGCCGTAGCCGCGCGCATCGGCGCCGAAGTCGCCGCCAACCGCGAGGAGGCGCTCACAGCCGACGCGCTCGTCACCGTCACGCCCGGCCGGGAGGTCGTGCTCGCCGAAGGCGCCTTGCGGCCGGGCCAGCACGCGAGCCTGATGGGAGCAGACGGGCCCGGCAAGGCGGAGATCGCCGTCGGCGAGCTCGCGCGCGTACGCGTCTTCTGCGACGACTGGGAGCAGGCATCGCACAACGGCGACCTCGTCCACGGCGTCGAAGCGGGGGTCCTCGCACGCGAGGACGTGACTCAGCTCGGTGACGTTCTGACAGGCACTGAGCAGGGCCGTGCGTCCGAGGATGACATCACGGTGTTCGACTCGACGGGGCTCGCGATCCAGGATCTCGCGATCGCGCTCGCAGCGGTCGAGCGCGCCGACGAGCTCGACCTGCAGAGGATCGACCTTTAGAAACGAACCAGCCGATGCTGGAGCCTCCGCGTCCACCGCTGCGCGACCGTGAGCTCACGCTCAGGCCGCCCGACAAGCGCGATCTCGTCGCGATCGGACGAATCCTCGACGATCCGGGTTGGCGCGCCGCTTTCGGTCCTCCCACGCAGACGCCAGACGAGTTGCTCGAGTGGAACCGAAAGGGGTGGCGAGACGGCCGCGCGGCGACGTTCGCGATCTGCGCACCTGACGATGTCTGTGTCGGGCATGTCTGGCTCAACCTGAGCCCGTTGGATGCGAAGCGCGCAGCCGTTGGCTACTGGCTGCAACGCGAGGCGCGAGGCATGGGCTTCGCGACCCGCGCGGTCAAGCTCGTCTCGGCTTGGGCGTTTCGCGAGCTCGGGCTCGCCCGCCTCGCCATCCTCAGCGAGCCGGCGAATCGACCGTCGCAGCGCGTGGCAGAGCTGGCGGGGTTCCAACGCGAGGGCGTCCTGCGTTCGTACGCCGATGTCGGCGA
>JBKOVW010000097.1:0-2363 GCA_046724095.1 Actinomycetota bacterium
GATTGTGCCGCCAGCTGTACGGCTTGTGCCGACGCCGACCTTGCCGAGGGTGACGTGAAAGAGATGGTGCGCTGCATCCGTCTCTGCCTCGACTGCGCCGACAGCTGCGACGCGGCCGGCCGCATCGTGACCCGCCAGACCGCGCCAGATCTGCGCCTCATCCGTGCAATGGTCGAGGCCTGTTCCGTCGCCTGCTTCGTCTGTGCCGAGGAGTGCGACCGGTACGCCGCCCACCACGAGCATTGCCGGTTCTGCGCCGAAGCTTGTCGCCGCTGCAAGAGCGCGTGCGACGACCTTCTCGCGGCGATCGGCTAGGTGGCGCCCGGTGGGACAGGGGATCGCTGACGGCGCCGGCTTCAGCGGATGGCCTAGCGCTAGGCCGAACGAAGCCCGCGGCCCGGCAAGCGCAGCCGGCGCCGCCCGCCGTCGCCGATCACCGAGACGACGGTCTGCGCGAGGTGCGGGCAGCCGGTGGAGGGGAACGCGTCCCTCCGGTGCCGGTGGAGAACGAGGAACAAGTCCCCGGGCGGCGCGTCCCGGTAGAGGCGGCCGAGGTGCAGGCGGTCGATCGCGGAGAGAGTCGGCGAGTAGATCGCGTCGCACCAGTCGGCCGCGATCACCGCGTTCTCGAGCGCGCGTCCGCGTCCTCGCATCATGTGGTAGCCGTGTACCTGGATGTTCTCCAGCAGCTCGAGGTAGTGCGCGGGCCGGCTTACGGAGACGCGCATGCCGGGGCGCGCCTCGGCCAGCCCACTGTCCTCGAGGAAGATGCGCTCGAGCTCCCGGAGGACGACCTCGAGCATGTCTGCCCCGGCCGGCAGAGGGACGCGCGCGATGAGCTCGGTGACGTCGGCGTCGATCATCTCTACGCCTCGGCGCCGCGCCAGGGCGGCACGGTGGTGACCGTCGATCACGAAGTACGCCTCACCGAGCTTGACCGTGACGATCGGCGGGAAGGCGCCGTCGGCGAACGCGCCCTCGAGGGAGCGGATCCGGTCGCGGCTGAAGGCGTGAAGCGGGCGGAAGTCGCGGGTGAACGAGCTGGCGCGGCTATCGGTGCCGACGAGCGCGTGAAGCGGGATCTCGCGGACACCCAGGTACCGGCGCCCGAACGGCTTCAGTCGCCGCTCGACCTCGTCGAGCTCGAGCAGGCGGTCGCGGCGGCGGGCCCTCAGCCCCTTCATCTCGAGGTCAAGCGTACAACGGGCTTGCGTGTCAGAACCCAAGAGGCCGCTGCCTGCGCTTCAGGAGGCGTGGCCGGCGAAGCCACGTCTGGGGCCAGGCCCCGTGTCTGGACCGTCACCACTGTGTCACGGCTGTGCATCCCGAATGCTGCGCGGCCGACCAGGGAGCGCGCCAGGGTCTTCCACGGGCGCAACCGATCGCCCGAACTGCCAACCTTCTTGCGCCCACCACGTTCGTCATTCGTGAGAGGAGGTCTCATGACCACCAGCCTGCTCCCTGACGTCGGGACCGAGCTTCGGGAGGGTTATGCCGAGGTCGGCGATCAGAGCTTGCATTACGTCGAGGCCGGCGATGGGCCGCTGGTCGTTCTGCTGCACGGCTTCCCGGAGTTCTGGTTCGGTTGGCGGCTGCAGATCGCGCCGCTCGCGGAGGCGGGTTTTCGGGTCGTCGCCCCCGACACGCGTGGCTACAACCTGTCATCGAAGCCGGAGGGCTTCGAGTCCTACGCCGTCGATCTGCTCGCCGCCGACATTCGCGGCCTCATCGGCGAGCTCGGTGCCGAGTCCGCGCTCCTGGTCGGTCACGACTGGGGCGGAAGCATCGCCTGGACGACCGCGATGAACCACCCCGAGGTGGTCGACCGACTCGTCATCCTCAACGCGGCCCATCCGCGGCGGCTCTCGGAGGGACTGCACAACCCGAACCAGCTCCGGAAGTCCTGGTATTTCTTCTTCTTCGCGGTCCCGGGACTGCCCGAGGACGTGGTCCACGCCAGAGACTGGCACTTCTTCCGGCACTTCCTGCAGGACGCGAACCCGCCTTACACGCCGCAGGAAATCGAGCGCTACGTCGAGGCGTGGTCGCAGCCAGGGGCAGCGGCCGGGATGATCAACTACTACCGCGCCTCGGTACGACAGTCCCAGAAGGAAGCCGCAGCCAAGCTTCGCCCGATCTCGGCGCCGACACTGGTCATCTGGGGGGTGCGCGATTCCTACCTCGGCTCCGACCTCGCCGAGCCAGAGCACGACGACGTGCCCAACCTCGACCGCGTCGATCGCCTGCCCGACGCGTCGCATTGGGTGCATCACGACGAGGCTGAACGCGTCAACCAACTGCTTATCGACTTCTTCGCCGCCGCGGCATAGTGGCTGTCGACGCGATTCGTTCCGCCTTTGAGT
>JBKOVW010000403.1:0-4026 GCA_046724095.1 Actinomycetota bacterium
GGCCGTCGGCGTGAAGCCGAACGCGTGCTCGTAGTAGAAGGCGGCCTGCTTGGCGTTCCCGACGTAGAACTCGAGGTGGTCCCAGCCGTCGATCGGGAAGTCGTCGTGCTGCCCCATCCCGATAAGACTAGTCGAGCGCCACGGAGGTCTAACCGTAGCGATCCAAGCGATCGGGTTTAGACGGCCGGTTACTCAGCAGGCGGCTCGGGTGCCGGGCCACGACGCGACGCGAGGACGATGCCGCCGCCGATCGCGAGCCCGCCCACTACCTCGAGCGTGGCGATCGGCTCGGACAGGAGCAGGAGCGCGATGATCGCCGCGAGAAACGGCTGGAGGTTCGCGAAGAGCGACGCGCGCGACGGGCCGACCCGGTCGATCGCCGTGAACCAGAGGAAGTTCGTCGTCACGAGCGGCCCGACAACGGCGAAGGCGAAGCCGATCCAGACCAGCGCGCCGAAGTCGAAGCTCTGGTCCGCGAGCTGCTGCGAGCCGGCGAGCGCCAGCGGCAGCGTCACGGCGCCAAGGAAGATGGCGCTCAGCCTGAACGGCGAGTACCGGCGCATCAGCGGCGCGATCGCCACCGAATAGCCGGCCCACGTGATCGCGCCCGCCACCGCGAGCGCGTCGCCCTTGAGGTTCGCGGAGAGGTTCCCGCCCGACCCGAGCGCGACGAGCGCGACGCCGGCGAACGACAGCAGCGCCGCCGTCCAGAAGCGGACGCTCAGCTGCTCGACGCCGGACCCGCGGGCGAGGATTGCCGTGAAGATCGGCAGCGTCCCGAAGAGGAGCGCGACGGTCGTGGCCGTCGTGAACTTCAGCGCGTACACGAAGCTGAGCTGGTTCGCGAACAGCAGTGCCGTGCAGGCGAGCATGAGCGGCAACTGCACGCGTCCGACGCGCAGCGAGCCCTCCCAGGCGAGCGTGATCGCGATGAAGATCAGCGCTGCGCAGCCGTAGCGGACGGACGAGTAAGCGAGCGGCTTGAGGCCCTGGTCGAGGATGTACTTCGAGACCGTGAAGTTGAAAGCCCAGAGCGTGACCGTCCCGAGCAGCATGAAATCCGCTGTGGGACGCCGCATCGCCCCTAGTTAAGCGGCTGTGATCCCTCCAACGAGGGAGAGGAGCACGGCTGAAACGCCGACTCCTAGTACGTGCCCCTGCGACACGTCTGCTGGCTGCTGCTCGCGGTCGTTGCCGGTACCGCGATCGGTCTCAAGATCGGCCTGCCCGGCTCGGGCGGTGTCGCGTCGGCGTCGCCTTCGAGCGTGCAGGAGGAAGCGGCGGCCGGGCTGGCGTTCGCACCTGCGACCGCTCGTCGGCCCGTCAAGCCAAGCGGCCTCTACACCGGCCGTGAGGCGCCGGTCGGCCTGCAGCGCATCTCGGGCGTCGAAGCAGCATCGGCCGTGACGGCCGATGCGCCGGCGGACAGCCGCGCCGTGTCGTACTCCGCGCCGTACGCCCGCGACCTGACGTTCATGGCGTTCCCCACCGGCGCGACCGTCCCGTCGACGGAGGCTCCCGCGGAGACAACGAGCACCACGACAGCGACCACGGCGACGCCGACCGTCCCGAGCGGGCCGCCGCCGGTGATCTCCGACGTGCGCACCGTCGCGCTGACGCCCTTCTCCGCCACGCTGGCGTGGAGCACGAGCGAGGCCGCGACGTCTCGCGCCGTCTACGGGCTCGACGTTCCGGTCGTGTGGACGGCACCGACCACTTCGGGCACGGCGCACCAGGTGACGCTCTCCGGACTCGCTCCCGCGAGCTCGTACCACCTCGACGTCACGGCGACGACTTCCGACGGCCGCAGCGGCGTCTCGCAGTTCGTGCTCACCACGCCGACGCTGTTCGCGCCGGTCCACGCCTCGACGGCCGACGGTGCGATCCTCCTCGACGGCCAGCCGTCGTTTCCGAAGCTCGTGTGGAACCAGTGCCCGGACGCCGTGTCCGGCAACCTCGCCGTCGGCATCGACGTCTTCATGGGCAACGGCTGCGGCTCGAGCGCGCAGCTCGCGACGTGGCTCAGCGGCAGCGCGTATGCGATCGGCGACGCGAAGGAGTCCGCGACGGCGCGAGCGGCCACGATCGGGACGTTCCTCCCCGACGAGTGGGACACGCACCTGCCGAACAACCTGACCGCCGCTGACGCCGCGCGCCTGATCCCGCCGAGCCCCGGCTCCGGGCCGCGCTTTCTCACGCTGACGAACCACTTCTACAGCCGCGCCGCGCCGCTGCCGCAGGGCCGCGGGATGTACCCGGCGCTCGCTGCCTCCGCCGACGTGCTCGGCTTCGACCTCTACCCGCTGCAGAACTGGTGCCGCTTCGACAGCTTCGGGGACGTCTTCGACTCCCAGCTCGACCTCGTCGCGCTCGCGCGGGGCAAGCCGACGTTCCAGTGGATCGAGGCGCGCCAGATGGATTGCTCCGGCGCCCAGCTCGACCCGACGCCCGAGACGCTGCGCGCCGAGGCCTGGCTGTCGATCGCCGGCGGCGCCCACGCGATCGGCTACTTCCCGAACAACTGGGACGCCGCCGTCGGCGCCGAGATCGCCGAGGTCGACCACGAGATCTCGACCCTCGTGCCGGCGCTCGTCGAGCCGGCGATCGCGGCGAGTGCTTCGCTCGGCAGCACCGTCAAGGTCGGCGCCCGCGACCACAACGGCGCCGTGTACGCGATCGTCGTGAATGCGAGTCGCGCGCCCGCGTCGGCGACAATCACCGTCCCGGCGCTCGTCGACCGCACGCTCGTGACGCTCGACGGCCAGCACAAGGCGACGGCCAAGGACGGCGCCTTCGACGTCTCGCTCGCGCCGCTCGAGGCGCGCATCTACATCGCCGCACCTTCGGCGTAGCGCCCTCGTTCGGGGGATCGGCGACCCGACGGAGGCGACCGAGACTGACGGCGTGGGTCGCCGCTTCATTTTGTTGCCGCTCCTGCTGGCTGCCGTCGCTGTGCCGTCGGCGGACGCGGCCGACGTGCTCACGAGCGCGAGGTACGTCCGCTATGCGATCCCCGCGGTCGAGGCGTACAGGGCTGATCACAACGGCTACGCGGGGATGACGCTCGCGAAGATCCGGAAGATGGACAAGGGGATCAAGAACATCCGGATCCGAACGGCGACGAAGCGGACGTATTGCATTGAGAGTACGACCCGCCCCTTCGCGCACAAGGCCGGCCTCGGCGCCGCGATTCGGACGGGCCGCTGCGGGCAGCGCGGGACGGACGTCGACTTCGACCCCAGTCCGCCGCCACCGCCGCCGACGACGCCCGAGCAGAAGCTCCGCTACGCGATTCCCGCGATCGAGGCCTACGGCGCCGACCACAACGGCTATGCGGGCATGACGATCGCGGCACTCCGCCAATACGACGTGACTGTCGCGAACATCACGATCGTCCGCGCGACGCGAGCGACGTACTGCGTCGAGGCCGGGACCGGCGCTGGCCGGCTGCACAAGGACGGCCCCGGCGCGGCGATCACCGGCGGGGGCTGTCCAGTCCCGCGGCAGTTGCTGAAAGCGCCCGGCGAAGGAACGCTCAGGCCGGTGCCCGCGGATATGGCCGGTGCGCGCAAGGCACAGCTGACGCTGCGTGACGCGCGATCGCCGTGACGATGGCAGCGGGCGTACGGAATGCGTGCGGCTGCACCGCAAACCTGGCGGGGCTTGTCTACACACGAATGCCGTGAGGCGCCGTTAGGCTTCGGCCGATGCCGGAGCCGACCAGGGAAGACATCGACGCGCTCGTCGGGCCTGCGACGCCGCACTTCGCCTACCAGCTGCGCGCGCGGATCGAGGAGCTGATCCTCGACCTTCCCGACAGCCATCCGGTCAAGCAGTACGGGCTCGAGCAGATGGAGCTCCTCGACCGCCTCGGCTATGCGTCGTCGAAGGCGGAGGAAGGCGAGCGCGAGCCGCGCTCCCGGCCCGGCTGGGAGCAGGTGCCGAGCTCGGCGCCCGCGTACGATCCGCTCCCGCCCCGGTCGTGAACCTCGACATGCGTGCCGTCCTCGTGACGGGCGGGACGCG
>JBKOVW010000376.1:0-2713 GCA_046724095.1 Actinomycetota bacterium
TACGACGCGCACGGGCTGTGGGATTACTGGAAGCACCACGTCGGGCACTGCATCGGGCTCCGCTATCACGAGGGCCCGTTCCTCGACATCGGCGACGACACCGAGATCAAGCCGGGGATGGTCTTCACCGTCGAGCCGGGCTTGTACGCCGCGGGGCTCGGCGGGTTCCGTCACTCGGACACGGTGGCGGTGACCAACGACGGGATCGAGTTCCTGACGTACTACCCGCGCGACCTCGATTCGCTGACGCTGCCGGCGTGAGCCGCCTTCGCCGCCTCGCCGCGCCCCTCGAGGAGCGGCTCATGCAACGTCGCGTCGCCGTGTTCCACAGGCTCTACTTCGAGTCGCACGGCCGCACGTGGAAGAACACGCAATGGCTCGGCGTGCGCGCGTACAAGAACCCGCTCGACCTCTGGGTCTACCAGGAGCTCGTCTTCTCGGTGAAACCGCAGCTGATCGTCGAGACCGGAACGGCCTGGGGCGGCAGTGCGCTGTTCCTGGCGACGGTCTGCGATGCAGCGGGCAGCGGTCACGTCTTGACGATCGACACCGTTGTGCGGGCCGACCGTCCAGAGCACGACCGCATCACGTACGCGGAGGGCTCGTCGACGGCGCCGGAAATCCTCGAGCTGGTCGCGCGGCGCGCCGACGGGAAAGCGCCGGTGATGGTGTTCCTCGACTCCGATCACGGTCGCGATCACGTGTTGGCGGAGCTGCGCGCATACGCCGACTTCGTGACGCCCGGCAGCTACGTCATCGTGGAGGACACGAACCTGAACGGCCATCCGGTCGAGAGGGGCTTCGGGCCCGGGCCGATGGAGGCGGTGCGCGAGTTCCTCGCCGAGCGCAACGACTTCGCCGTCGCCGCCGAGCAGGAGAAGTTCTTCCTGACGTTCAACCCGTCGGGGTATCTGCGCCGGAGCTGAGGAGCGCACGGAGGGGCTCGAGCGCGCAGTGCTCCGCGAGCGGCGCTTCGTGCTCGCCGAGCGAAAGGTGCAGACGGTTGTGCCACCACACGCGCATCCCGGCGGCGCGGGCTCCGGTGATGTCGGCGGGCGACCCGGCGACGAACAGCGCGCGCGCCGGCGCGACGCCCAGCCTGTCGAGGGCGAGACTGTACGGCTCCGGCCTCGGCTTGTAAGCACCCGCTGCCTCGGCGGTTACGACCGTGTCGAAGGGGACGCCGACGCGAGCGGCTACGCGTTGGCCGAGCTCTTCGGAGCAGTTGGTCACGACGCCGATCCGGGCGTGCTCGCGTAAGCGTCCGAGAACGTCCGGCGCTTCGGGCCACGGGCGAAGCTGTTCCATTCCGCGAAGGAGATCCGCCGCGCGTGCCGGTGGCACGCCGGCGAGTTGCGCCGCCTGCGCGACCGTCTCGACGAAGGGGCGGTACGGGCCGGCGGAGTACGCGACTCGGCTGGACTTCTCCCGCCATCTGGCGCCCGCTTCTGCACTGCCGGCGACCTGACACCACAGCGGCTGTGAGTCCAAGAGCGCCGTGAAGAGATCGAACAGAACCGCCTCATACATCGGCCGGGCGAGTGTAGAGCGCATCCCGCGCGGGCAGACGGCGAACGATGGGGACGCTCTACCCGTTTCTCGCCGTCCGCGACACGGATGAGGCGGTCAGGTTCTATGCGGAGGCGTTCGGCGCGACCGTCCGCGAACGGTTCGAGGCGCCGGGCACAGTCGTCGCCGTGCTCGAGATCGACGGGATGCCGTTCGGTGTCGCGACGGAGGCGCCGCAACTCGGGACGCCGAGCCCGGAGACTGCCGGTGCCACGACGGTGCGAGTCTCGTTGCACGTCGACGATCCGGACGCTGCGGCGGCGCGCGCGATTGCCGCCGGCGCGACTGAGATGTTCCCGGTGGCCGACCAGCCGTACGGGCTTCGCCAGGGACGCGTCGTCGACCCGTTCGGCCACCACTGGCTGATCGCGAACGGCGCCTAGGGTCGCAAGCCGCCTGCAATCTCATCCCACTTCACCTTGCGGAAGCGGCCTTGGCCGTTCATCGAAAGAGCGACTCCGAGGAGCTCGCGAAACCCGACTGACGTCAGGTGATTACCCCTTTCCATCCGCCGCACGATGCACGCGAACTTCTCGAAGTCTGTCCTCTTCGACGAGAGCAGTGGGACGCGCTCGAACAACGGGATCACGGTTTCGAGCAGCGCCTTGCGCTCGCGAACCACGAACACCAGCGCACGATCGCGCTTGCTGTTCGGCTTGATGTAGCCACATCCGAGCCGTTGACGGATGATCTCCAAGACCTGAGCTCGGTCGCCGTTCTGGCTGACGTGGAACTCCGGCACGAGTTGCAGCCCAACGCGGCAACTGCCGTTTCTCTGCACCGAAACGGAGAACGATCCCTCACCGTCGACATATCCGGCGATGTAGCCGTCGAGCGTGTCACGGGTCATGTTGTCCTCAGAGTAAACGAGGCTCCGGACGACACGACGCAAAAAAGGGCCGCCTTGCGGCGGCCCAAATAGATAATCGGCGGCTACCTACTCTCCCGGGAGGTCGCCCTCCGAGTACCATCGGCGCAAGCGGGCTTAACTTCTCTGTTCGGAATGGGAAGAGGTGTTTCCCCGCCGCTATGACCGCCGAACTTGTCAGGGCGCTGCGCGATGTCGCGCACCCTCAAAACTCCATAGCTCCACACGCAGTGTTCAAAATCAAGACCTCGAGCAATTAGTACGGGTCCGCTGAAC
>JBKOVW010000320.1:0-3518 GCA_046724095.1 Actinomycetota bacterium
GGAGATGTCCGTCAGGGACTCTTCGAGCTCGTCCTGCGAGATCCCGAGCTTCTCGGCGATCTCCTCGTCCGTCGGCGCCCGGCGCAGCTTGCGCTCGAGCTCGGCGATCGCGCGCTCGATGTCTCGTGCGCGGGCGCGGACGGAGCGCGGTACCCAGTCCATCGCGCGCAGCTCGTCGATGATGGAGCCCTTGATCCGGGCGATCGCGTACGTCTCGAACTTGACGTCGCGGTCAGGGTCGTAGCGCTCGATGGCGCCGATGAGGCCGAGCAGGCCGTACGACACGAGGTCGCCCTCGTCGACGTGCGCCGGCAGCCCGGAGCCGAGGCGCCCGGCGACGTACTTCACCAGCGGCGCGTACGTGAGGATCAGCCGGTCGCGGATTGCCTTGTCGCCCTTGTGGACGCGGTACTCGCGCCAGAGGGACTGGGTGTCTTCGGCCTCGGCCACGCGCAGAGGATACGGGTTGTTTCGGCCTACCTCAGCGCCCGATACGCCATGGACGCGAACCAGAAGGCGAGCGCGACGGCAGCCAGCGCGATCGCCCAACCCGCCCCGGCGTTTCGAGCCCCGTAAGCCGCGGCGAACGCGATCCCGGCGAACCCGATGGCGAGGAGAGCGAACAGCGCACCGAGCGCGCGGCGCTGCTTCACGCGGCGAGGGAGGTCGAAAGCCCCACGGCTACAATCCTCGCAACCCTAGGGGCGTAGCTCAGTTGGTAGAGCGGCGGTCTCCAAAACCGTAGGCCGGGGGTTCGAGTCCCTCCGCCCCTGCTTCTAAGCCAGCTGACGGCGGCGCGTCCGAACGAGCGAGCGATAGGGGCCCAGGGGACGCGGCGCTTATGGCCTGCGCCGCGATAACCGGTCGCCACCCAATCGGGGAGGGGGTTGGGCAGCCCGCCGTTTCCCTGGGCCGCGCACAGGATTCCACTATCGGCGGCGGATTCCTAGCCCCCGTTCGGGCTGTGAGCGCTTCCACAGAGTTATGCCGCCGGTGGCGCCATAACGCCACCGACGGCATTTCAGAGCGTCAGCGAACGGTCACACCACCAGGGTCGAACGGCTCGGGTGGGAGCCGCTTTGCCGCAGTGCGTATACGCATCTCTGCCGCTCTTCGCTCTGGATATTGCCACGGCGCGAGACCAACTCCGAGAAGACCTTGACCTCGTTTCGAAACAGGTGCACCATCGCTGTGCGCCCGACCGAGCGCAGGGGATCGGGGGGGAAACGCGGCCTTCCCTTTCGGCAAGCCTGCGCGAACTGGGCGTCAGGCCGCGGAGCGGCCGCCGTGACGGCAACGGGGAGAGCCGTCTGCGACCTCGACCGTCGCTCCGCAGGCCCGGTGGTCGGCATCCGGTCACCGTCCACTGGCCCCCCGGCGCTCGGAACTGCCGAGCGGCGTACGAGTGGAGAACCCACTGGAGAATTGGGGTTCGAGTCCCTCCGCCCCTGCTCACTTCTCCCGCCGCGAGCGGCGCGCAGTTACGAGGAGAGCTTGCGGAGGCCGAGGCCGGTGGCGAGCATCGCCGCGCCGAGCAGGGCGATCGCCCAGGCCGGGAAGCCGGTGAACGGGAGCTCCTGAGGGTTGCCCGCCGCGGCGGATCGGCTCGTCTGCACGCCCTTGGCCTGCTTGGTCAGCTCGCGCTGGAGCTCGGGCTTCGTCGGCGGCTTCGTCGGCGGCGTCGCGGCGCCGGCCACCTCGCTCGTCGTCGTCGGCGTCGTCGAAGTCGTCGGCGTGGTGGAAGTGGTCGGCGTCGTCGAAGTCGTCGGCGTCGTCGAAGTCGTCGGCGTCGTCGAAGTCGTCGGCGTCGTCGAAGTCGTCGGCGTCGTCGAGGTGGTCGGCGTCGTCGAAGTCGTCGGCGTCGTCGAAGTCGTCGGCGTCGTCGAAGTCGTAGGCGTCGTGGAGGTCGTCGGCGTCGTTGTCGTCGTCGCCAGGCAGTGGTCCTCGTTGCCGCGGGCGTTGCCGTGGTCCTCGCAGTCCTTGCCGTTCTCATTCGGATCGGGGCGACACGTCTGGTCGTTCGAGCCGTGCGAGCAGTCGTCCCCCGGAGAGCCCGGATTCGTCGTCACCGGGGGGCCGCCCTTCGGCGTCCCCGGGGCGGCGAGTGCGCCGGACGCGCCGACGCCGGCCACCAACAGGCCGGCAAGTGCCAGGGCCCGCGCTGCATGTAGTCGCAACTTCGCCATCACGTTGCGCATGGTGGTCGCCGGCGAGCGAGGGCAATTCCCTCGAAGGTCCTGAACGGGCTAGACCTTCGTCTTCGAATAGGCCGTTCGGCCCATGGACGCGCCCGCGCGGCTGGTGTTGAGTCCGTAGAGAGCAGTGCGGCACGCCTTTCGACTCTTCCTGGCCCTCGGGGTCGCGGCTCTGCTCGCGGCGGTTTCGGCACGCGACGTCCAGTCCACGCACCTGAAGCTGATCGTCGGCGTGACCGACGACACCGCGAAGTGGATGGTGCGCCAGGACGGGATCGTGGCCGTCCACCGCGACCTGCGGCTGATGGCGGTTCGCGTCACCGTGCCCTGGCGCCCGACGCAGCGGAAACCGACCAGGCTCCAGCAGGTCTATCTGCAGCGCATCCGCCGGATGACGCAGCTGAACGACCGCGTCGTCCTCTCCGTCTACAACACCGCCGAGCTCGCGCCGACGACGCCCGCCGAGCGCAACCGCTACTGCGGTTTCGTGCAGGGAGCGGTCAAGCACGTCCCGCTCATCCACGACGTCGAGATCTGGAATGAGGCGAATTCGCCGACCTACTGGCCGGAGTCAGCCGGCGCGGAGTCCTACACCAAGCTGCTGGCGCGCTGCTACGACATGCTGCACAGCCGCCCGTTTCCGATCAACGTCATCAGCTCGACGGCGTCGCGGCATGACCCGGCCAGCTTCATCCTCCACGTCGGCGAGACCTACCGCGCGCTCGGCCGGACGCGGCCGCTGTTCGACACGTTCGGCCACAACCCGTATCCCGAGAATTCCGCCGAGCCGCCGTATGCGCTGCACACGGGCTCGGACGTGATCGCCGAGGGCGACTACGAAACGCTCATGAACGTGCTCCACACGGCGTTCGACAAGACCGCGCAGCCGCTGCCCGGGGACCGCGGCGTCACGATCTGGTACGTGGAGGACGGCTTCCAGACCGTCCCGCCGCGCGAGAAGATGCGCTACTACCGCGGCCGGGAGAACGACCACTTCGCGCTGCCGGCCGTCGCAGCCCAGGGCGTCGACCAGTCGACCCAGCTCAGGGATGCGATCCTGCTCGCCTACTGCCAGCCCGCTGTCTCCGGCTTCCTCAACTTCGGCCTGCTCGACGAGGACCGCCTCGGCGGCTGGCAGTCGGGGCTGCTCTACCGGGACGGCACGCGCAAGCCGTCGTATGCCACCTTCAAGGACGCGATCGCCGAGGTCCGCCGGCGCGACACCGACTGCTCGAAGGTGCGCGGCGCGCCGCAAGGCTGACGCCCCGACGGCGTCTACTCCTCGGCGAGGCGGGGAGGTCGGTCAGAGGGGCTTTCCTCGTC
>JBKOVW010000361.1:0-3237 GCA_046724095.1 Actinomycetota bacterium
ACGTGGAGCGCTCCATCCTCGCGCTGCGCTTGATGCACGACCTGAACCAGCGCGAGATCGGCGACCGCATCGGTTACTCGCAAATGCACGTCTCACGACTGCTGCGCCGCGCTCTGAGCCGACTCGAACCAACCGCGGCAGCCGCATAACCGCGCCCGCCGATTTGCAGGCGCTTCTCGATGCCGGAGGAGGGACTCGAACCCCCGACACGCGGATCATGATCGGGCCCAGCGGGGTCCGGTTGGTTTAGGTAAGCGAAGTGTAGAGTCGTTTGCGGCGGTTGTCAGCTGCTCACTTCCGCCCGTCGGGGACCAACTTGGGACCAAAGCCGTAGGTGAGGGGTTGGTGCACGCAAATGAGCGAGGCTTCACGCCAATGCTGAGATCGCTTGCGCGGCAATTCGTGTTCCCTAAATTCACTAGTGCCCGCCATCTGACAGCAGTCGAGGTCAGAGCCCGGAGGTATCGGGACAATCCGCGGATGGACCGGGCGTCGTAGCTACCGCTTATCGGTCGTGACCCTTAAGGGGAGTTCGGCGGGTTCTTGCCCTGCGTCGTCACGAGGCCGCGCAGTCGTCCTGTCTGCATGTCTTCGAGGATCGCTTCGTGCGCCGGCTCGACGTGCCCGGTGCTGTGCGAATCCGTCGCGACTGACGTCATGCTGCGGGCGAGCGCTACGGCAGGTCGAATCTCGGCCTCGAGCTCTGGTCGCCCAGGCTGTCGCCCGTGGTGGTTGTGGCGACAGCGGTTCGGCAGCCGGTTGCGCGATGTCTTGCCGGGCGTGCTGGGACGTAGAGGTGCCTGTCAACGGACCCGCGGCCAGGAAGAACAGGAGCAGCGACCGACGCGCGACGCGGGCGGCGGCCCCCCGCTTGCTCTCTTCTCGGAAGCAGACGTCTCCAACGACGCTGGAAGCGCGCGAGCTAGACGCGGTACAGGAAGGTGTACACCGCGGATCGACCGCTCTGGACCCAGCCCGCGAGGCAGTAGCGGCACGTGCGCCCGTCGTCGGCAGGCGCATCGATTGTCTTCGGCGGGCGACCTTCGACGATCTCAGCCTCGATCCTGCTGCCTTTCAGAGGGCCGTCCTTGAACGTCGCGGTGATTGTCGGCCCGATCTCGGCGACCGGCGTCACTGCGGAGGGATTCTCGAACTCGGGCACGGTTGCACACTCTTCGGGTAATGGGCGGAACGATGCCTCCTGCTGAGCGCACTCCTCGACCAAGCTTTACAGGCTCTCGCGGAGCGCCCGAGCGACCGCGTCGCCGGCCGTGCGCACCCCCAGCTTGGCCTCCAGGCGCGCGAGCCGCTCGCGGACCGCATGGAGGCTCAGGAACAGCTCCCACGCGAGTTCGGCCTCGCCCTCGATGACGCTGGCCGCGCGCAGCACCTCGGTCTCGCGCGCGGTCAAGCCGAGCCGGTCAAGGGCGGCCGGTCGGAAGCTCGCCACCGTCTCCTCGAGCAGCAGTGCGTGCGGATCACCGGGCAGCAGGCAGACGGTGAGGCGCCGGCCGTCGCGCTCGCTGACCAACGGCGGTCGCGGTGGCAGCGCGAGCCACTCGGCGACCGGCGGAGGCAGCCATCCGGGATGTTCGGCCATACCGAAGTGCTCGCCCAGCCAGCGCCGGGCGTCGGGGCTCGAGAGCTCGATCTCGCCATCGCGATCGAGCAGCATCACCGCGGTGCCAGGCGGAGGATCGTCGGCGAGCGCGCGGACGAGGCGCCCGCGCGCCTGTGTGGCCCGCAGGGCACTCTCGAGCCCCGGGCGGGCGATGTCGAGCACGTCCCGGTCGCGCTCGGAGAACTCGCGTTCGGTGCGCCCGAGCGCGGCGACGACCGCCTCGCCGCGACCGGTGCGCATGCCGATCGCGATCTCGTACTCCACGCCCGCGGCATGCAGCAGGTCGCCGTAGAGCTCGCCGCGGGTGAGCGCGTCGGGCTCCACGACCTCCGACAACCGCAGGGCCGAGCGCCGGCGGGCCGCGTGCGCCGCGAGTAGCGGGTGGTCGCCCGCGTGGCCCACGACCGCCTCGAAGGCGCCGGGAGACTCCGCGCCGACCGGCGTCGCCTCGTGATCGATAGCGCCGGTCGAGAGCTCGACTCGATCCCAGGTCAGGACGTCCGCGGGAACGAGGTCGGCGAGCGCCTGAAGGGCCCGCCTTTGCAGCTCGGCCTCCGTACGGGCTCCCACGATCGAGCGGGCGAACCCGTACGCGGCGCCCACGTCGGTGTCGGCGAGCCAGGGCATGGCTACGCCTGTGACGATACACCCGCTGCGCGGCCCTCCTTCACTTTCCGCCACCGCCCTTCGGCTGCTCCGTGGCCTTGGGTTTCCGCTGGTCCGTCGAGTAGAAACCGGTGCCCTTGTAGCGCGGGGTGAACGGCTGAAGCACGCGCTCGACCTTCTGGCCGGTCGTCGGGCAGCTGACCAGGCTATTCTCGGTGATCCGCTGCTCAATCTCGAAGGTCGAGCCGTCCTGGCGGCGGTAGACGTACACGGGCACGGTCAGGCGAGATTCTTCTACGCTCGGCTGGCACGAGCGCTCGGGCCTTTCTCTTCCTTGGCGCGTCACCTGCCCAGACCGCAGCCTCGACCATCTGAGAGGCTGTGCGGATGACCATCGCGACGACCACGACGCGCCTGCTGAACCCGGCGAGTTATGACGCCGGCGAGTTCGATTCCGCGACGCAGCGACTGCTGCGCGCCACGATCGACTGGTTCGAGGCGAAGGGCAAGGTGCGCCTCACCACCGAGACGCTTGGCGACACGTGGTACGCCGACTTCGTCGAGTTCCTCGCCGGCGAGCGTGCGTTCGCAACGCTTCTGACACCAGCGCGTGACGCCGGCGGTGATCCAGACAAGCGCTGGGACACCTCGCGCAACGCGGTCTTCAACGAGATCCTTGGCTTCTACGGCCTGCCCTATTGGTACGCGTGGCAGGTCACGATCCTCGGCCTCGGCCCGGTCTGGCAGAGCGAGAACGTTGCCGCGCGCCGGCGCGCAGCGCAGCTGCTGGAGGACGGCGCGCTGCTTGCGTTCGGGCTCTCCGAGCGGGAGCACGGTGCCGACATCTACTCGACCGACATGGTCCTCACCCCGGACGGCGAAGGTGGGTTTCGCGCGAACGGCGGCAAGTACTACATCGGCAACGGCAACGTCGCGCGAATGGTGTCGGTGTTCGGCCGCCGCGACGACGTCGAGGGCGCCGACGGCTACGTCTTCTTCGCCGCCGACAG
>JBKOVW010000221.1:0-18079 GCA_046724095.1 Actinomycetota bacterium
CGGAACCGCTTTCCGCTCGTCGTCCCGTGCCACCGCATCGTCTCCGCCGACGGGCTCGGTTCCTATCCCGGCCTCGGCCTCGACTACAAGCGACGGATGCTCGCGCTCGAAGGTGTCACTCTCTGAGGATCTCCGCCACGAGCTCGCCGCGATCGCGCCCCGGAGCGAATGCGATCGGCTGGCCGAGCTCTCCGGGCTCTTCCACTCGGCCGGCAGTGTCCACCTCCGGGGCCGCGGCGAGGTTGCCGTCCATCTCGACGTGGCCGACTCGGCCGTCGCGCGACGCGCGTTCAGCCTGCTGCGCGCATTCGGAGTCGCATCCGAGATCCGCACGTACCGGCGCCGTGCATTCAGCGGCGCGACGCGCTATCAGCTCCACGTCGCCGGGGACGAGCGCGCCCTCCAGGTCCTCCACGAAGCCGGTGTCCTGAGCGCCAGGCTCACTCCGCTGTCCGCACCGCCGCGCCGCGTCGTCGCGCGCGCCTGCTGCCGGGGTGCGTACCTGCGCGGCGTGCTGCTCGGCGGTGCCTCCCTCAGCGGACCGCGCGCCCCGCATCTCGAGCTGCGCAGCGCCGAGCCGGAGGGCGCCGACTTCGTCGCGCGTCTCGCGGCCGAGGAAGGCCTCAACCTCCGCGTCGCCGACCGCGGCCGTCACGTCGTCGCCTATGCGAAGGGCGTGGATGCGATCGAAGGAGTCCTCGCGCTTGCCGGAGCGGGCCGCACCGTGCTCGTCTTCGAGGAGAGCTCGGTCCTGGCGGCGACGCGCTCCCGTGCGAATCGACTTGCGAATGCCGACCATGCGAATCTCGTTCGCACGAGCCGCGCCGCGCACGAGCAGCTGCGCGCGATCCAGCGACTTCGGCGTACCGGTGCGTTCACGAAGCTGCCGCCGCAACTGCAGGAAATCGGCGAGCTGCGCGAGCGTCATCCCACGTTCTCGCTTCGTGAGCTTGCGCTCACATGCCGGCCGCCGACGACGAAGGCCGCTGCGCACAGACGTTTACAGAAATTGCAACAAATTGCCGCTATCTGACTTTCGCGCCGTGTTGTCGTTGCATAGGCGTGTTCGTCATACTCAGAGCGGCGGGTCTGCGCTCGTCCGGCGCCGGATTCAGACCCCGTCCGACGCCACGGTCCTGAGCGTGGTTCAACCAGAGGGGGAGGTCGTCCTCGGAGCTTCCCCTCTGGCCCGCCGCCTTCGGCGGCGGGCCAGTCGGGTGTTAAACGGTCGCCGGGCACAGCCCGCCGACCTCTTCGGGTCGACATCGCAAGCGATGTCGACGTGGCCCGTCGCGGGCTTGCTCCAGGAAGCCGGTCCAGAGGGGACATGGCCCGCCGCCGCCTCGCTCTCGGCCTCCTTTAGACTCGCTTCCATGGCGAAGACACGTGTAGGCATCAACGGTTTCGGGCGGATCGGCCGCAATTTCTTCCGCGCGCATCTCGAGCGCGGCGGCGACTTCGAGCTCGTCGCGATCAACGATCTCGGCGACGCGAAGACGATGGGTCACCTGCTCAAGTACGACTCCGTCCTCGGTCAGCTCGACGAGGACGTCGAGGTCGGCGACGGCATCATCACCGCCGGCAAGACCGAGCTGAAGGTCCTGTCCGAGAAGGATCCCGCCGGTCTGCCGTGGCGCGACCTCGAGGTCGAGCTGGTGATCGAGTCGACCGGCTTCTTCACCGGCCGGGACGGCGCCCAGAAGCATCTGGACGCCGGCGCGAAGAAGGTCGTCATCTCGGCGCCCGCAACCGACCCGGACGTGACGATCGTCCTCGGCGTCAACGACGACCAGTACGACCCGGAGCAGCACCACATCGTCTCCAACGCGTCGTGCACGACGAACTGCGTTGCGCCGCTCGCCAAGGTCCTGCATGACAACTTCACCGTCGAGCAGGGCTTCATGACGACGATCCACGCCTACACGAACGACCAGCAGATCCTCGACCTGCCGCACAAGGACCTGCGCCGCGCGCGGGCAGCCGCGATCAACCTGATCCCGACGTCGACCGGCGCAGCGCGCGCGATCGGGCTCGTCATGCCCGACCTCCAGGGGAAGGTGGACGGAATCTCGATACGCGCGCCCGTGCCGACCGGCTCGATCACCGACCTCGTCGTGCGTCTCGGGCGTGAGGCATCGATCGACGAGATCAACGCTGCGTACCGCGAGGCGGCCGGCGGCGGACCGCTCGAGGGGATCCTCCGGTACGCGGACGATCCGCTCGTCTCGACCGACATCGTGCACTCGCAGTACTCGTGCATCGTCGACAGCGAGCTGACGATGGCGAACGGCGCGATGGCGAAGGTCTTCGGCTGGTACGACAACGAGTGGGGCTACAGCTGCCGGCTCGTCGACGTCGTCTCGAAGGTCGCCGCCGACATTCCGGCGTCAGTCGCGGCCTAGGTGCGGCGTCCACGATCGGTCCGCGACGCCGACGTCGGCGGGAAGCGGGTCCTCGTTCGCTCCGACCTGAACGTGCCGCTCGAGGAAGGCCGCGTCGCCGATGACACACGCATCCGCGCCTCGCTGCCTACGCTCGGGCTCCTGCTGGAACGCGACGCGGCGCGGGTGACGGTGTGCTCGCACCTCGGGCGGCCGAAGGGGGAGGATCCGCAGTACTCGATGGAACCCGTGCGCAACTGTTTGCAGCAGCTCGCCGACGACGAACGGGTGCACGTGCTCGAGAACACGCGCTTCAACCCGGGCGAGACCAAGAACGACCCCGCATTTGCCCGCGAGCTCGCCGCGGACAACGAGCTCTTCGTCGAGGATGCGTTCGGCTCCGTGCACCGCGCGCACGCGTCGACCGTCGGCGTCGCCGAGCTGCTGCCCGCGTACGCCGGCGTGCTGCTCGAACGGGAGCTCGACGAGCTCGGCAAGCTTCTCGGCGACGTGGAGCATCCGTTCGTGCTGGTCTCCGGCGGCGCGAAGGTCGAAGACAAGCTCGGCGTCCTGAAGAACCTCGGCGGCAAGGCCGACGCGGTGCTCGTCGGGGGGAAGATGGCCGAGCAGCTGCGTGAGGACAATCCCCTCCCGTTCGACGTCGTGCTCCCGACCGACGTCGTGGCCGCGAGCGAGTTCAGCGAGGACGCGGACGCCAGGGTCACGCCGTACGACGACCTTCCGGACGGCTGGCTCGGCCTCGACATCGGGCCTGAGACGCGCGAGACGTTCGCGCGCCACGTCGGGGCAGCGCGGACGATCTTCTGGAACGGTCCGATGGGCGTCTTCGAGTGGCCGCGCTTCGCCGAAGGGACGAAGGCCGTCGCCGAAGCGGTCGCCGGCTCGGACGCGTACTCCGTCGTCGGCGGCGCCGACTCGGCACGTGCGCTCACGGAGTTCGGCCTGGAGGGCGAGGTCTCGTGGCTGTCGACGGGCGGAGGGGCCGCCCTCGAGCTGCTCGAAGGGAAAGACCTCCCCGGCGTGTCCGTGATCCCGGAGGCCTGATGCTGATCGCCGGCAACTGGAAGATGTTCAAGGGGCCGTCCGAGGCCGCCGAGTTCTGCCTGGCCCTCCGCGAAGAGGACCTCGACGGCGTCGACGTCGTGGTCTGTCCGCCGTTCGTCTCGCTCGCGGTGGCCGTGCAGCTGCTCGCCGGCACCGAGATCGCCGTCGCGGCCCAGAACGTGCACTGGGAGGCTGACGGTGCGTACACCGGCGAGATCTCCGCGCGCATGCTGCGTGAGCTCGGCGTCTACGGGACGATCGTCGGCCACTCGGAGCGGCGCCAGTACTTCGGCGAGACGGACGAGACCGTCGGCAAGCGCGTCCACGCGGCGCTCGACGCGGGCCTATTCGTGATCGCGTGCGTAGGCGAGACGGAGCAGGAGCGCGAGGGCAACCAGACCGAGGACGTGCTCCGGCGCCAGCTCGCCGTGCTCGAGCCCGACGACAACCTCGTGCTCGCCTACGAGCCGGTGTGGGCGATCGGGACGGGCAAGACCGCGACGCCGGAGATCGCGCAGGAGGCGCACGCATTCGTGAAGTCGCAGGTCGACGTGCCCGTGCTCTACGGCGGCTCGGTCAAGCCGGACAACGCGGCCGAGCTGCTCGCGCAACCCGATGTGGACGGCGCGCTTGTCGGCGGCGCGTCGCTCGAGCTCGATTCCTTCACGGCGATTTGTCGCGCAGCTATCCGCTCGTAGCGCTGGTCATCCTCGACGGCTGGGGTTGCGCGCCGCCCGGCCCGGGCAACGCGGTCGAGCTCGCGGACACGCCGAACTTCGACCGGTTGTGGCGCACGTATCCCCACACCACGCTCGACGCGTCGGGCGAGGCGGTCGGGCTGCCGGCCGGCCAGATGGGCAACTCGGAGGTCGGTCACCTCACGATCGGCTCGGGGCGCGTCCTCTTCCAGGACCTCATGCGGGTGAACGAGTCGATCAAGGACGGCTCGTTCTTCGACAACCCCGCGCTGAGGGCCGCTTTCGAGCGCGGTGAGCGCACGCATCTGCTCGGCCTCGTCTCCCACGGCGGGGTGCACTCGCACATCGACCACGTCAAGGCGCTGCTCACCTTCGCGCCGGAGAAGACCTGGCTCCACGCGTTCACCGACGGGCGCGACGTCTCGCCGCACTCGGCCGTCGACGACCTCGCCGCGCTGCCGACCGACCGCATCGCCACCGTCGCCGGCCGCTACTACGCGATGGACCGTGACGCTCGCTGGGAGCGGACACAGCGGGCATTCGACGCGATCGTCAACGGAACGGGCGTGCACGCGGAGGATCCGATCGACGCGGTGCGGCGTAGTTATGAGCGAGGGATCACGGATGAGTTCATCGAGCCTGTCGTCATCGCAGACCGCCCCCGGCTCGATCCGTCACGCGACAGCGCGATCTTCTTCAACTTCCGGCCGGACCGGGCGCGGCAGCTGACGCAGAAGCTCATCGAGGCAGGTGTCGACATCACCACCATGACGAGATATCGAGGGGACCTGGCGCCTCCGGTCGTCTTCGGCGAGCAGGACGTGCCCGACACGCTCGCCGAGGTGCTCGCCGAGCATCACGTTCCGCAGCTTCACGTCGCGGAGACCGAGAAGTACGCGCATGTGACGTATTTCTTCAACGGCGGCCGCGAAGAGGAGTGGACCGGCGAGACCCGCGTCCTCGTGCCGTCGCCGCGCGACGTCCCGAGCTACGACCACAAGCCGGAGATGTCGGCCGACGAGGTCGCCGACCGCTTCGTCGAGGCGCTGGCGCGCGAGCCCTATGCGTTCGCGGTCGTCAACTTTGCGAACCCCGACATGGTCGGCCACACAGGGTCGATCCCCGCGACGGTGAAAGCAGTGGAGACCGTGGACCGCTGCCTGGGCAAGGTCGTCGACGCCGTCGCCGCAAAAGGCGGGATCTCGCTCGTCACCGCCGACCATGGGAACGCCGAACAGATGCTCGCGGCAGACGGCACAAGCCCGCACACCGCCCACACCACGAATCCCGTCCCCTTGATCGTCACCGACCCTAAAGTGACGCTTCGGGACACCGGGGAGCTCTCCGATCTTGCCAGCACTGTGCTGGGTTTTCTCGGTTTTAGGCAACCATTACAGATGACCCAAAAAGGGCTAACGAACCCCGTCTGATCGGGGCTATACTCCGACACCTTGTCGCTTCAGCAACCTGATTTTGGCGTCCTGCGGAAGGCTCAAAAAGGCGATGAGCGGGCGTTTTCCCTCATCGTCCGCGCGTATCAGGTCCCTGTCTACAACTATGTCCTGCGCCTCGTCGGCGACCGCACGCTCGCCGAGGACCTGACGCAGGAAGTCTTCCTGCGCGTCTTCCAGGGACTGCCGCGCTTCTCCGCCCGCTCGAAGTTCACGACCTGGCTCTTCCAGGTGACGAAGAACCGCGTGCTCGACGAGCTGCGCGCGTCGGAGCGCCGGCCGCGGGCGGTTGTCGCGCTCGAGGACGTGCCGCCGCTCGAGGTCGTCGACGCGCCGATGGAGCGGCTCGAGGCGATCGACGCGGTCTGGCGCGCGGTCGAGGGACTCAACGTCGATCTGAAGATGGCGCTGCTGCTGCGCGACGTCGTCGGCCTCTCGTATACCGAGATCGCCGACTCGCTCGAGATCACGCTCGCGACCGTGAAGTGGCGGATCTATAAGGCGCGCGAGGACGTCCAGCTCGCGCTCGCCCGCGAGGGCATCACCTTCGGCGCCGAGGAAACGGCACCGAAGGTCCAGACCGTCTCCTAGCTACCTCGAGTGCGCGCGTAGCCAGCGCGCGAGGTTGCGTGCCTGCTGCTCGGGCGTCGATGCCTGGGCCGGTGGCGTGATGCGCGGCGTCGGCGGCGGAGGCGTGCGGTGGTTGCCGCGGTCGCCGAGCTTCGCAAAACCCAGTGCGACGGCCACGGCCGCGACCACGAGCGCTGAGACGAGCCAGAGCGCGCCGCGTCGTCCGGGGCGGGTCACAGCTCGGCGAGACAGCGGCCGCGTCGGCTGGTCATCGCCGCCGGCGCCGAGCTCTTGCGCGAGCTCGGCGGCCGAGCCGGGCCGGAAGCTGGGGTCGCGCGCGAGCGAGTGCATGACCGCCGCCTCGACCTCGTGCGGGACGCTCGGCTCCACGTCGGCGACCGGCTCGATCGTGCCGTCGGACTGTTTCGCGGCGAGCTCGGCGAGCGACGAGAACGTGTACGGAGGCTGTCCCGTCAGCAGCTCGTAGAGGACGGCGCCGAGCGAGTAGATGTCCGACGCAGGCGTCGCATCCGAGCCCGCGATCTGCTCCGGAGCGAGATACGCGGCGGTGCCGAGTAGTGTGCCGGCCTCGGTGTGGCGCGTCGATTCGGCTGCGCGCGCGATACCGAAGTCGGCGATCTTGAGCACACCGTCGTCGCGGACGAGCAGGTTCGCGGGCTTCACGTCCCGATGCACCAGCCCGGCATCGTGCGCATGCTGCAGCCCTGCGCAGGCTTGCACGCCCAGGTCGACGACTTCGCCCGCAGGCAAAGGGGCCGCATCCGCGAGCGACGCGCCGGGGACGTACTCCATGACGATGTACGGACGACCATCGTCGTCACCGGCATCGAACACGCGAACGATGTTCGGATGGGAGAGCCGCCCGGCGAGCCGCGCCTCGCGCACGAACCGGGCGCGGAACGCGTCGTCGACGGCGAGGTGCTCCGGCAGCACCTTGACCGCGACGGGCCGGCCGAGCTCCTCGTCGTGTGCGAGGTACACGCTCGCCATGCCGCCGTGACCGAGCTCGCGCTCGACCCGGTAGCGCCCCGCTGCGAGCGTCTCGATCAATCGTCCCCGCCGTGCTTGTGGTGACCCTTGTGCTTGCCGTGGCCGTGCTCTTCGGGTGGCTCCCGCTCGGGGATCGTCGTCACGGGCGGCGGCACGCACCGCACGCGCGCGACGAGCGCGTTGACCGCGCTCGAGAGCTGCTCTTCGAGACGCGGCTCGACGCGGCCCCCGTTGAGCGCCGCGATCGTGCGCTGCTGCAGTCGGCGCGCGAGGGCCTGCGCGCGGCACGAGTCTCCCGACGCAAGCGCGTCGGCGACGGCGTCGCTCTGCGCCGCGAGCGACGCGCCGAGGGAGTGCGACAGCCTTGGCGCGGGCGGCGGCGCCGACTGCTTCGCACCGCCGCACGCGGTCAGCGAGAGCGCGGCCGCGAGAGCCGCGCCGACTTCAAGACGTCTCGTTCGGGTCTTCCTCCGACGCAAGCTTCAAGGACCCCTGGCGGACAGTTTCCAGATGCCGCTGCTGGATCGGGATACCCCATTCGACCAGCTCCTGCACGTCGTTGTTGCGCGCGCTTTCGTTCAGCGTCTTGAGGATCTCCCAGTGGCCGACCTCGCCCGCCTCGGCCATCGTGAGGAACTCGAACCCGTCGAGCGCGTCCGAGGCGCGGTCGAGATAGTCCTGCATCATCTCGGTCGCCTTCTGCTTGACCTCGCGGGCCTCGTCGAGGATCGCGGTCTTCTTGCCCTCGAAGCCGCCCGCGACCTCCGTCGCGCGCTCCTCCGCTTCCTTGGCCTCGGACTGCATCCGCTCCAGCTCCTGCTCCAGGTCGCCGTCGAGGTCGTCGAGCCTGCTCACCTTCTGCGTCGCGCCCTGCGCCGCCATCGCAAGCCCGATCACCTCACCCAGCTTGGATTCGAGATTCGTCAACTCAGCCATGCCAACCCCTTTCCTCGCTATTCGCCGCGTTCGAGCCGAGCGGCGAGCGCCGGGGGCAGCCCGCGCTCGCGCATCTCGCCCTGCGTCTTCTCGATCGGATATGCAACGCGGTGGAACGCGGCAAACCTCCGTTCGAGGTCGAGCAGGAGCCAGGCGGCGCGGGGGTCGCCGTCGCGCGGCTGCCCGACCGAGCCCGGGTTCAGCAGCCACCGGCCGGAGAGCTGCACCTCGGTTCCGCCCGGCGCGAGCCCGCCGGCGACCAATCCGCCGTCGAGCGTGAGGGCGAGTGCGACGTGGCTGTGGCCCACGAGCACGACCGGCGCCTCGGTCAGGTCGAGCGTCGCCTGCGCCGCGTCCTCCGTCAGCACGTACTCCCAGACCGGGTCGCGTGCGCTCGCGTGGAAGAGCTCCACACCGTCGAGCGCGGCGCAGGGCTCGAGCCGGGCGAGGAACGCGCGTGAGTGTTCCTTCAGCACGCTCGCAGTCCAGGTCGCGGCTGCGGCGGCCTCGTCGTTGAAGTCGCTGACGGCGAGCTCGCCGAGCACGACGAGATCGTGGTTGCCGACGAGCGCTTTCTCGGCTCGCGATTGCACGGCGTCGCAGCAGTCGTTCGGCCGGGGTCCGTAGCCGACCGTGTCGCCGAGGCACCAGACGGCGTCGACGCGCGCACCGTCGATCTCCGCCAGGACTGTCTCGAGGGCGTGATAGTTAGCGTGAATGTCGGAGATGACCGCGACGCGCATCGTCAGACCCGCGACCATAGCCGTCGCCGCCGCCGCGGTCTGGGCCGTCGCCGCGTACTTCCTGCTGCGCACGAAGGTGCCCGGCGACCTGAGCCCGCCAAACCTCGACTCGCACACCGTGTTCGGCAAGGACGTGACGAGGGCCGGAGCCCGCTTCGACCGCTTCTTCGAGATCGCATGGATCATCGCGACGCTGGCGACGTTCGCAGTGCTCGCGGTGTTCCTCGTCCGCGGCCCCCGGCTCGCGCGCCGGCTCGGTCTCGGGGCGGTGAATGCGGGAATCATCACGGCGGTCTTCATCACGTTCGCGGTGTGGGCCGTGAGCGTCCCGTTCGACATCGCAGCGTCGTGGTGGTCGCGGCGGCACGACATCCTGCAGAAGAGCTGGTCGTCGATCGTCTTCGAGCCTGTCGGCGGCCTCGTGCGCACGACGGTCTCGACTACGGTCGTGATCGCGGTCGTGCTGCTCTTGGCGAAGCTTCTGCCGCGCATGTGGTGGCTCGCGGCCGGCGGCATCGTGCTCGCCATCGCGATCGGGCTCCAGCTCGTCCTGCCGTATGCGCAGCGTCTCGGCACGCACCCCGTGCGCTCCCGGCAGCTCGCGGCGCAGATCCAGACACTCGAGCGGCGCGAGCACGTGGGCCGCCCGATCGTGCGGGTCGCGCCGGTCTCGGGCGACACGAGCGCGGCCAACGCCTACTCGGTCGGGATCGGCCCGTCGCGCAGCGTGATCATCTGGAACACGATGCTCGACGGCCGCTTCACGCCTCGTGAAGTGCGTTTCGTCGTCGCGCACGAGCTCGGACACCTCGCCCGCTGGCACATCTGGAAGGGGATTGCGTGGGGGGTGCTTTTCGGCCTGCCGATCTTCGGGCTCGTCGCGTACGTGACCGGGCGCCGCGGCGGGCTGCGCCGCCCGGAAAACGTCCCGCTCGCGCTGATGACGCTCGCCGTGGCCGGCCTCGTGGTCATGCCGGTCGCGAACGCCGTCTCCAGGCACTACGAGGCGGAGGCGGACTGGATGGCCTTGCAGGCGACCCGCGATCCCGACGCCGGGCGTGCGCTCTTCCGGGGCTTCGTCCGCACGGACCTGCAGAACCCCGACCCGCCCGGCTGGGTCAATCTCCTGCTCGAGGACCATCCGAGCCCGCTCGCACGCGTCGAGCAGGTCGAGGCCTGGAGGCGGCTACACCGCTAGTCCTCGGTCCTCGGGGGAGCCTCCGGCAGGTTCCGGATGCCCTCCTGCGTCGACCACTTCGAGTAGGAGTCCTGCATCGCGGCGAGCAGCTCCTGGAAGAACTGCTGCGACATGTTCACGCGCGAGACGACGACGCCGGGGACGTCGCCCTCCTCGATCTCGTGGTCGATCCGGGCGAACGTGATCGTGAACTCGTAGGCAGAGAACGTGACGTTGGCGAAGTTCGCGTACACCCCCGCCATCTGCTCCGGATCGAGGTGGATGTTGAGCTGGCGCTCCTGAGGCTCCTCGTCCACTGCCCAACGATACTACTGGCGTGGAGTCGGTCTTCTCGTTTCGCCGCTTCGGGTACGCGGTCGGCGCGCTTCTGCTCGTGCTCCTCGGCGGGGCGCTCGGATACCACGCGGCGCTCGACGAATCCTGGCTGCAGTCGGTCTACCGCTCCGTCGTCACCGTTTCCCTGACGGGGCTCGACAGCACTCCCAGGAACGACTCGTCGCGGCTCCTGACGATGATTCTCGTCCTTGCCGGGATCACTATCTTTGCGTACATCGGCTCGCTCGTCGTCGAGGCGATTGCGCGAGGGGTGATCGGCGGGACGTTGGCAGAGCGAAGGAGGCGAAAGGCGATCGAGGCGCTACGCGACCACTACATCATCTGCGGCTTCGGGCGCGTCGGCCGGCGTGTAGCCGAGGAGTTCCGGCACGAGGGCGCGCCGTTCGTCGTGCTCGACTTCAGCCCGGACGCGAGAGAGGCTGCGGCCGAGGAGGGCGTGCTCTTCATCGAAGGGAACGGCACCGACGACGACGACCTGCGCGCGGCCGGGCTCGAGCGCGCGCGCGGGTTGATCGCGGCGTCGGATGACGATGCGGACAACCTCTACATCGCGCTGTCCGCGCGCGCCGCGAATGCTGACCTCTTCGTCGTGGCGCGGGCGTCGACGGAGGACGCGGCGAAGAAGCTTCGGCTCGCCGGCGCCGACCGGATCGTCCAGCCGTACCAGACGGCCGGCCGGACGATGGCGAACCTGATCTTGCGTCCCCAGGTCACGGCCTTCGTCGACGTCGTCACGACCGCGTCGGGGAACGACCTCCGCTTCGAGGAGATCGAAGTGACGACGGAGTCCGGCCAGGGCGGACGCTCGATTCGCGACCTCGACATCCGCAAGGAAACCGGCGCCCTGGTCGTGGCGCTCCGCAAGCGCGACGGCACGTTCGACACCACACCGACGCCGGACGCCGTGCTGGATGTCGGCGACGTGCTGATTGCAGCAGGAACCGAAGAGGAGCTGCGCCTGCTGGAAGGCATTTTCGCCCGACGCGAGACGGTTGCCCAGTAACGCGGTCGAACGCCTCGCGGCGCGTCTCTCGGAGCTGGCGGATGCGCCGGTGGAGCTCGAGCGGCCGCAGGATCCGTCGCACGGCGACTACGCGACGAACGTCGCGCTGCAGAGCGCGTCGAAGCACCGGCGTCCGCCGCGCGAGTTCGCGGCCGAGCTCGCCGAGCGCGCTGCCGGGCTCGACGAGGTCGAGCGCGCGGAGGTTGCCGGGCCGGGGTTCGTCAATCTCTGGGTGACGAGTGCCTGGCTCGGCGAGGCGCTGGCCGAGATCGGCCCGGACTACGGCTCGGGGTCTGCGGAACACCGCGTCCGCGTGCAGGTCGAGATGGTGTCGGCGAACCCGACCGGGCCGCTGCACGTCGCGCACGGACGGAACGGCGCGTACGGCGACTCGGTCGCGCGGCTGCTCGAGCACGCCGGCGATGACGTCCAGCGCGAGTACTACTACAACGACTCCGGCACGCAGATGGAGCGCTTCCGCGCGTCGGTCGACGCAGTGCGCCGCGGCGAGGAGCCGCCCGAAAACGGCTACCGCGGCGCGTACATCAACGACCTCGCCGCCCTGCGGGGCGATCCCGTGCCGCCGATGCTCGCGCAGATCGAGCAGACGTTGGAACGGTTTCGCATCCACTTCGACAGCTGGGCCCTGCAGAGCGAGCTCCAGCAACATCTCGACGAGTACTTGCCGCGGCTCGACACATACGACAAGGACGGCGCGACATGGGCGCGGTCGTCCGCGTACGGGGACGACGACGACCGCGTGCTGATCCGCTCGCCGGACGTCGGCGGCGGGCCGACGTACCGGGCTGCAGACGTGGTCTATCTCGCCGACAAGCTCGACCGCGGCTTCGACCGGGCGATCTACGTCCTCGGCGCAGACCACCACGGCACGCGGAACTGGTACGCCTCGATCGCGCGGATGCTCGGCTATGACGAGCAGCGCGTCGAGGTGCTGCTCTACCAACTCGTGCACCTGACGCGGGGCGGCGAGCAGACGAAGATCTCGAAGCGACGCGGCGACGTCGTCTTCCTCGACGAATTCATGGACGAGGTCGGCGTCGACGCCGCGCGCTGGTTCCTCGTCTCGCGCGGTCCCGACCAGCCGATCGACATCGACGTCGACCTCGCCGCCGAGCGCACGCAGAAGAATCCCGTCTACTACGTGCAGTACGCGCACGCGCGCATCGCGGGGATCCTGCGCAATGCGGAAGGTCACGCAGTCGGCGGCGATGCGGCGGTTGTGCTGGAGCGGGAGGAGCGCGACCTGATCAAACGGCTGACGGACTTCCCGGTTGTGGCCGCGGAGGCTGCCGAGCGCCGCGCGCCGCAGGGGATCCCGATCTACGCGATCCGCGTGGCCGACGACTTTCACCGCTTCTACCACGAGCATCGCGTGGTCGAGTCCGACACCGAGGCCTTCCGGCTCGGGCTCTGCCGGGCGACACAGCACGTGATCGCCCGCTGTCTCGATCTGATCGGGGTCGAGGCGCCGGAACGGATGTAGGCTCCAGGTTCGTGCACGGCGTCACGCCTGACCGGAACCTCGCGCTCGAGCTCGTGCGGGTCACGGAGGCGGCCGCGATGGGAGCCGGCCGCTGGATCGGCCGGGGCGAGAAGGAGAGCGCAGACCAGGCCGCCGTCGACGCGATGCGCGCGATGCTCGACACCGTCTCGATGGACGGCGTGGTCGTGATCGGCGAGGGCGAGAAGGACGAGGCGCCCATGCTCTTCAACGGCGAGCAGGTCGGGAGCGGCAACGGGCCGCAGGTCGACGTCGCGGTCGACCCGCTGGAGGGGACGCGGCTGACGGCGCTCGGGCAGCCGAACGCGATCGCGGTGATCGCGCTCGCCGAGCGGGGGACGATGTTCTTCCCCGGCGCCGCGGTGTACATGGACAAGATCGCCTGCGGGCCGGAAGCGGTGGACGCGATCGACATCAACGCGTCGCCGACCGAGAACGTCGAGGCGGTCGCGGAGGCGAAGCGGTGCGAGCCGACGGACGTCTCCGTCGTCGTGCTCGAGCGCGACCGGCACGACGAGCTGATCCGCGAGCTGCGGGAGGCGGGCGCGAAGGTGAATCTGATCCGCGACGGCGACGTTGCGCCTGCGATCGCGGCGGCGCGCGGCGGGACCGGAGTGGACCTGCTGATGGGAGTCGGCGGAACACCGGAGGGCGTCATCTCCGCCGCCGCGATCAAGTGCCTCGGCGGCGCGCTGCAGGGACGGCTGTGGCCGCGGAACGACGAGGAACGCCAGCAGCTCGTCGACGCGGGCTTCGACGTCGACAAGGTGCTCACGACCGACGACCTCGTTGCCGGCGACGACGTGTTCGTCGCCGCGACGGGAGTGACGAGCGGCGCGTTGCTGCGCGGCGTCCAGTACACCTCGGACGGGGCGATCACGGATTCGATCGTCATGCGCTCACGCAGCGGCACAGTGCGTCGCATCGAGGCGCACCACGCCTTCGCGAAGCTCGAGAAGCTCGTCGGCTCTTCTTTACGTTGAAAGTGCTGCGCACTTTCAACGTGGGTGGGTACGCCGCTTCGCGGGGAACGCGCGCGAGCTGAGCTCGCGCGCTTCTTGTCGGTCGGCGGTTGTCTGCTTCCGTGCGGCCCGAGCATGCTTTGCGTGCTCGCGCCGCATCAGTCCGGCCTACGCCTAGAGCGGCTTCGCTCGCTCTAGGCTCCCCGATTCCGTCACGAATGTGTGCCTATGCCGTGACGGCTTCGCGCTCCATCTCCGGTGCGTACATTCCCGTCCGCGCGGCGCTGTTCATCTTTGCCCGGTGGTAGTACGCCCGCTGCGCCGCCTCGACGTTGTCCTCCTTGCCGCCCCACGCCTTGAGCGCCGGCGCCTGCAGCGCACGGCCGTACGAGAACGACAGCTGCCACGGATGCGGCCCCATCGCGTTCATCGCGTTGAGGTTCGCGGTCGCGTCCTCGTCCGACTGTCCGCCGGACAGGAACACGATCCCGGGCACGGCCGACGGGACGTGACGCCTGAAGCAGCGAATCGTCTCCTCCCCGACCTGCTCGTGCGACGCCTGCCGGGAGTTGTCGTAGCCGGACAGCACCATGTTCGGCTTCAGCAGCATCCCCTCCGGATGCACACGCTGGTCGCGGAGCTCCGTGAACACGGCGTGCAGCGTGCGTGACGTCACCTCGAAGCTGCGCTCGATGGAGTGGTCGCCGTCCATCAGCACCTCGGGCTCGACGATCGGCACAAGCCCGGCCTCCTGCGAGAGCGCTGCGTAGCGCGCGAGCGCGTGCGCGTTCGTCCACAGGCAGTACTCGCTCGGGATGTTCTTGCCGATCGAGATGACGCCGCGCCACTTGGTGAAGCGCGCGCCGAGCTCGCGGTACTCCTCGAGCCGCGCGCGCAGCCCGTCGAGGCCCTCGGTGACGGTCTCGTCCTCCGCGAGCGCGAGCGGCTTCGCGCCCTTGTCGACCTTGATGCCGGGGATGACGCCCTTCGACTCGAGCAATTTCGGGAAAGGCGTCCCGTCCGAGGACGACTGCCGGATCGTCTCGTCGAACAGGATGACGCCGCTGATGTACTCCTCCACGCCCTCGGTGGTGAAGAGGAGGTCGCGGTAGGCGCGCCGGTTCTCCTCGGTCGACTCGACCCCGATGGAGTCGAACCGCTTCTTGATGGTGCCGTCGCTCTCGTCCGCGGCGAGGATCCCTTTCCCCTCGGCGACGATCGACCTGGCCGTCTGATTGAGCTTCTCCTCGTCCATCTCGTCCTCCATCCCTTTGTTTCCAGCCCGATTATCTCTTAGGGTTGCCGTAAGGCGGGGCGACGCTGCGGCGGTAGCCCCGCCGTTCGGCTTCCTGGTTTCCTGGCTCTTTTCCCGAAGAACCTTGGTTGTGGCCGCCACCGTAAGTACGATTCGTGCCCGTGATTCGCCGACTGGGGGTCTCCGTTCTCGTCATCGCCGCTCTGGCGCCGGTGCTGAGCGGCGACGCCGCGCCTCCGGCCCTCGTCCCCCAGGGCGTGACGGTGGCCGGCATACCGGTAGGCGGCATGTCGAACGAGCAGGCCCAGGCCGCCCTGCGGCCGGCATTCGCCAAGCCCGTGCAGCTGGTCTTCACCGGGCGGACGTGGCGGATCACCCCGTCCCGCTTCGGTGCGAAGGTCGGCATCGCGCAAGGCGTGGCCACCGCGCTGAACGCCCGGCCGGGCGCGGCCGTCCAGCTGACGCCGACCGTCGACGGCGTCTCCGTGCGCCGGTTCGTCCGCGCGCTCGACAAGCGCATCTCGTATCCGGCGAAGGACGCCGAGCTTGCCGGGCTGAACGGGCTCGAACCGGAGCTCACGCCGGAGCAGACGGGCATCCGGCTCCTGCGCCAGCTGACCGCGCAGCGCATCACGCGCGCACTGCAGTCGCCGCAGATCCATCGCGTCCGCGTCGCGGCCGCGATCGTCGAGCCCAAGCGCACCGTCGCGAACTTCGGCCCCGTGATCGTCATCCGCCGCGGCGCGAACGAGCTGCGCTACTACGTCGGCGCGAGGCTCGATCGCAGCTTCGGCGTCGCGACCGGCCAGTCCGTCTACCCGACGCCGACGGGCACGTTCAGCATCGTCGACATGCAGCGGGACCCGTGGTGGCGCCCGCCGGACTCGCCGTGGGCGCGGGGCCTGAAGCCGATCCCGCCGGGGCCCGGCAATCCGCTCGGCACGCGCTGGATGGGACTGTCTGCGCCGGGCGTCGGGATTCACGGCACTCCTGACGACGCGTCGATCGGCTACTCGGCGTCGCACGGCTGCATCCGAATGCACATTCCGGATGCCGAGTGGCTCTTCACCCACGTCGAGCTCGGCACGCCGGTCGTCATCACCGACGCCTGAGCCGTAACCGGCCTGCGCCGTTTCCGGTTCTAGACCGGAGATGCGTTGCGCAGTCGTGTATTCGGTTGTCCTCTGGGTCGCCCTCTTCGGGGGCGGCGGCTCCGACGCGTCGAGCTTGAAGAGGTTGCCAGATCTTGGCCAACGTGCTCTTGACGCGCCGTGCAGGCGGCACGCCTGTCGCGCTCACTGCAAGGCTCAGCTGAGGTTGTACGCGGTCGGGTGCCGCGGCTCGTAGAGGATGATGTCGTCCGCGCCCGGAACCTTCAGCCCGACGGTATTCCCATAGGCCTGCTCTTCGACGGATCCCGTGAACTCCGCACCTCTGCTCTGAAGCTCGGACATCGTCCGTGCGAGGTCGTCGCACATCAGGAAGATCTCGTGGTGCCGGGGGCTGTCGTACGTCTTCCCTTGATAGATCTGATGCGTCGGATGTACGCCGACCTCGCTCGGGCCGCTCTTGAAGATGAGCCATCCGTGACTATCGGGCTCCTCGACGAACGGCCAAGCGAGGACGTCACGAAGGAACGAGCGGGTGGCTTCGGGATCGTCCGAGTAGATAAGGAGGTGAACGGCGGCGATCACCGCGCTTCGACCCTAAGTGTTAGCTACGGGATATGCCGCAGTCCCGTCTGCGCGGCCGCGCTGAGCACGTCGACGGCAGCATCCCGACCGATCCCGACGATCGCTTCACGAAGGCGTCGCGACTTCGAACGTTTCCTCCTCGGACTCGGCCGTCTCGACATGCTCTTCAGCGGGCGCCTGTTCGTCTAGCGGCTCGGGTACGTATTGTTGACGCTAAGGGGCCGAGACGGCCTCGCTCCGGGTTCGAGGAGGCCGTCTTAGCTTTGCGATGGGACTCGGAATCAGTCGTTGTTGCGAGCGCCGGGCAGATCGTTCTCGTCTGCCCAATACGGCTCCCGGCTGCCAGCCTTCGCCAGGCCGCGGCTCACCATGTAGCCCACACCCACAATCGCGACGTACAGCCATGCACGCTGCGCCGGGAACGCGTCGACGTTGTCGTTTCCGTTGCCGTCGCCCTGCCCGACGATCCATGACGCGATCAGGATTCCCGCGATGATCGCGACCATCGCCCAGAACTCGGTCGTCTTGAGCGCGTGCTTCGTTTCGGTCGTCAGACGCGCGACCACATGCGACCCTTGCGACGACGCACGTCTACTCCGTACAACATCAGTTGCCATGCCAGCCCCTTTCGATCATGTGCGGCCGTGGTCCGGGGCCGGCTCTTGACAGTCCACGCTGGCTACCCGAGGAGATACAACCCAAACACGAGAGCGCCTCGGGCTCCGTGCGAATCGAGCGTGCGGTCGTGCAACGTCATGCTCGGCCGCTAGGCGACGGGGAGGACACGTCTGGGCGTGCGCGGGTTTCGCGAGCTACAGCTCCTGGAGATATCTCTCGCTGATGCCTCTAAAGCCGTACGACGAGAAGACGGTCGAGGCGCTTGTCAAGATGGAAGTTGCCTGCCGGCTCGCGCTGGAGTCTCTGACAAAGCTGCCGAGCGAGACGGAGCAGGCGTTGCGCGGCCACATCGAGACGCTGTGTGAAGTGACCGAGCGCGAGCTGAAGCGTCTTCAGCCCGCCTACACGCGTGTAGAAGCTGTCGACTAGCCGCGCGGGTCGCGCTCGCGCGCGACCTCAGCGGGTACGCCTTCGCGCTTCTCGACAACCCAGTACGCGGGGTTCATCTCGAGCACGCTCTCCACGTCGAGCGCCTGATGATTGGCCGCGATGATGAATCGGCGAGGATCACCGCGAACCGCCTCGTAATCGCTGATCGTAAGAGGCCCAACTCGCTCAAGGCATCCCTTGTCTGAA
>JBKOVW010000103.1:0-7677 GCA_046724095.1 Actinomycetota bacterium
CGCCTCGCGCAGGCTGCGGTGCAGCTCCACGAACATCGGCATCTCCCGCTCGCGCTCGGCCTGCTCCGCCGGGTCGACCTCCGGTTGGTACACCAGCAGCATGTATTGAGCCATCGCGCCTCCAGCGTTCGTCGTCTTCGCAGCACCTGCGCGGCCCTCATCATTACGTCGCTGCACGCCGCGCCATTTGGACAGCGCCAGCGGGACCGGCCCTCTCCATTGGCCGAGCGGCGCCGAGCGCATCCGCAGCGCCGCCGCGATGTGGGCGATCCACGAGGACGACCGGAGCGCCAGACCATCCGGTTCGGTGGCTGTGCGGCGGAGGTGACGCCGCGGGCGCCGTGCGGACGTACGAGCGGGTCGAGAGTCGACCAGGGCGGCGCGTCCAGACCGCATTCGCGCGAGGCGCTTGACCGCGCTCACAGCCAACGCCGCAAGGGTTGTCCAAATCGCCCTCCCTGTGCGACGTCTTGTCGAGGCCAGTCCCCTCAACCAACTACAACGACTCGCAGGACAAGGAGGCTGTCATGAGCGCAAAGGCGATGGCAATCGAAGGTAAGGCAGTTCTGGTGACGGGGGCCAACCGGGGTCTCGGGCAGGCGCTGGTCGAGGAAGCCCGGAGGAGAGGCGCGACGCGCGTGTATGCCGGTACCCGTCAGCCCTTGGTTCATCCGGACGAGCGCGTCACGCCGCTGACCCTGGACGTCACAGATCCGATGCAGGTTCAACGGGCTGCGGAGAAGGTCGGATCACTCGACATCCTCTTCAACAACGCCGGCGTGGCGCTGCCCGATGAGTTGAGCGATCGTGCCGCGCTCGAACGGCACCTCGCCGTCAATCTCTTCGGCACGTGGGCCGTGACCGAGGCCTTCCTACCGCAGCTCACACGGACGGGCGGAGCCGTCGTCAACGTCGTCTCCGTCGCCGCCTTGGCCGCCGTGCCGGTCCTTCCCGCCTACTCGATCTCGAAGGCGGCCGCGTTCTCGCTCTCACAGTCGCTGCGAGCGCTTCTCGCCGGCCGGGGCCTGAACGTGCATGCAGTCATGGCCGGCCCGATCGACACCGACATGGTCCGAGATCTCGACATCCCGAAGACCTCTCCGGAATCGGTCGCCCGGGGCATCTTCGACGGGGTAGAAGGAGGGGAGGAGGAGATCTTCCCCGACCCGATGTCCGAGACGATGGCGGAGAGCTGGCGCACGGGTCCGGCCAAGGCGCTCGAGCGCCAGAACGCCGCGCTCGTCGCAGCAGAGCCCGCGGCAGCATAAAGCGGCAGCAAGGGGAGAGGACGCTATGCGACTCCAGCACGGCCAGAAGCTCGCCGGCACTGCGTGCGGGCCGGGCGAAGCTGTCGTGACGACAAGAAGGAGAATCAAATGACTGAACGGATGTCTGAGTACAGGATCGGAACCCGCGAGGAGTGGCTCGCCGCACGCGAGCAGCTGCTCGTTCGCGAGAAGGAGCACACGAGACTCGGTGACGAGCTCGCGCGGCAGCGACGGGAGCTGCCGTGGGTGCGGGTGGAGAAGGAGTACCGCTTCGACACCGACGACGGCGAGAAGTCGCTGGTCGAACTGTTCGACGGACGATCCCAGCTACTCGTCTACCACTTCATGTTCGGCCCCAGCTACGAGGCCGGTTGCCCGACCTGCTCGTCGATGGCCGACGGCATCGACGGCCTGCTCCCGCACCTGCATGCCCGCGACGTGACGTTCGCATTCGTCTCACAAGCACCGCTGGAGAAGCTGCAGGCCTACAAGCGCCGCATGTGCTGGAGTATTCCCTGGGTCTCGACCGCGCGCACCGACTTCAACCTCGACCTCGGCTTCTCTAGCAGCGAAGGGCAGACGCGCGAGTGGGTCGAGCCGCTGGCCGGGCAGCTGCCGCCCATAGCCGCGCACAACGCCAGCTCGACGGGCACCGATCTCATCGGCTATCTCACGGAGCTGTTTGGGTTCAGCTCGTTCGTGCGCGACGACGGCGCCGTCTACCACACCTACTCGACGACGGGCCGCGGAGTGGAGTTCCTGATGGGCTACTACCCGATCCTCGACCACGCACCGAAGGGCCGTGACGAGGGCGAGGCCTGGCAGCTCTGGATCCGCCGGCACGACGAATACCAGAGCGAGTGACACGTGCCGAAGGAGGAGACTTACACGTCAATGGAGCCACGGCCCAGGCCGTTCCAAGCTGACCGCGGCGACGAAAGGCCGGCGCCCGCCCCCTACTGGGAGGGATTGGCAAAACGACGTGCGGAACGTCCCATCAGAGGCGCTCGATGAACCAGGAATGGAGACGTGGGCGGCCTCACTCGGTGCATCTACCTCGCGAAGCCGCTCGACTACCTTCTCCATGCGCGCGGAGATCATCTCCAGCCGCTTGTTCATGTTGGAAGGGTTCATCTGTAGGAGAGCGCGCACGTCGTTGATTCCGCGTGCGAGGTCGCGAACGTCGATAACAAGGGTTGCTTGCTCCTCGTTCTCGCGGGTAACTAGCTCCCCGAGTAGCTCAGTGGCATGGGGAGGCCGAGCGCGGGTACGGCCTTGCTATGCAGCACGAAGTCTTCGAGCGACTCCGGAGTCTCGGTGTCCGCTTCACCCGGGAGCCGGTCGAGGCGCGATCGGTGACGACAGCCGTCTTCGACGACACGTGCGGCAACCTGATCCAAATCACGAGCCAAGAGGAGTCCCGATGAGAGTCCCGGAGACCAAACTCGATGCGCGGTTCAGCGATCCCGACGCCGTCGCCATCAGTTGGAACGACACCCGTCAGGGACTCGAGGCGTCCGAGCTCTTCTGGATCACAACCGTTCGTCGCGACGGCAGGCCGCACACGACGCCGCTCGTGGCCGTGTGGCTCGACGAAGCGATCTACTTCTGCACCGGTCCCAACGAGCAGAAAGCCGTCAACCTCACACACAACCCGCACGTGATCCTGACGACCGGATGCAACGAGTGGGACCACGGAACCGACATCGTCGTCGAGGGCACCGCCGTCAGGGTCACCGATGACCGGAGGCTTCGGCGTCTAGCCGATGCATGGGCTCAGAAGTGGGACGGGCGATGGCGCTACAAGCTCGGAGACGGCGGCTTCGAGCACCAACGGGGCGGCGCAGTGCTGGTCTTCGAGGTCGAGCCGAGCAAGGTGCTCGCCTTCGGCAAGGGCACCTTCAGTCAAACACGGCACCGCTTCTGAAGGAGGACACCATGCGCACCCTCGCGATCACCGAGAACATCACCGTCGATGGCTCGATCGAGATGCTCAAGAACTGGTTCGACCCACAAAGACAAGGCGACATCGACAAGAGCGACCTGCTGGAGGAAGAGCAGCGTCAGGGCAGCGAGGCCGACGCACTGCTCGTCGGCCGGCGGACATTTGAGGCGTTCCGCGAGTACTGGCCCAAGCAGTCCGACGACGCGACGGGCATCACCGAGTACCTCAACCGCGTACAGAAGTATGTCGTGTCCTCGACGATCACGGACCCGCAATGGGAGAACTCGACCGTGCTGTCGGGTGATCCTGCCGAGACCGTGGCCGCGCTCAAGCAGGAGGAAGGTAAGGACATCGTTCTCACCGGAAGCATCAGGCTGGCGCACGCGATGATCGAGGCGGGACTCGTCGATGAATACCGGCTCTTCATTTATCCAACCGTCCAGGGCGGCGGCCGCCGGCTCTTCCCCGACGGCTACGAGCGCTCACATCTCCGGCTGCTGGACTCGAAGCCCTTCCGAAGCGGGGTCACATTGCAGCGATACGCGCCGCACTAATCAGGCAAGGGAGGCGCCAGAGCCAGAGAAGCCCACGTCATCCCCGACCGTCCGCCTCTGTCGATTGCCATGGGCGATGTCGTCCAGGTCGGGAAACGAGACACCAACTGGCCCGCATTCGTCTTCGTGACGGCCGAGGCCGGCTCAGGGTGGGTTCCGACTCGACATCTTCTGCGGATACCGGCGAGGCGGTCGTGACGGAGCCGTACAACACCCAAGAACTGACCACCTTCAACGGGCAGCTCCTCAAAGTCGTCGACCGTGACGACGAGTCCGGATGGCTCTGGTGTCGCTCTGACGACGGGGCGCGAGGGTGGGTTCCCACGCGAACTCTCGACGAGATCGTCACCGGCGAAACCGAGAACGAGTCTCCGTGAAAAGGTGGTGAACAAGACCGCCGATGACCCCCCATTCCGCCGCCGCACGACTCTTTCCGGAATTCTCGACGCTTGACCTGCCCGTCAACGGTACGACGATCCACGCGGTTCGCGGCGGAGCCGGGCCACCGGTTCTGCTCCTGCACGGGTACCCCCAGACACACGCGATGTGGCACCGGGTCGCGCCTCGGCTCGCGCAGAGGTTCACGGTCGTCTGCTCCGATCTCCGCGGCTACGGGGACAGCGGCAAGCCAGACTCGGACGGAAGTCACGAGCCGTACTCGAAACGGACGATGGCTCAGGACCAGCTCACGCTCATGCGCGCGCTCGGATTCGAACGCTTCGCGCTCGTCGGCCACGATCGCGGCGCTCGGGTGGCGCGGCGATTGGCGCTCGACCATCCCGACTCAGTCTCCCGGCTCGCGATCCTCGACATCGTTCCCACCGAGACGATTTACGGGCTCCTCGACCAGGAACGCGCGACCACTGTCTGGCGGTACTTCTTTCTCGTCCAGCCACCTGACCTGGCCGAGCGGCTGATCGGCGCCGACGCCGGCTTCTATCTCGACTGGACACTCCGAGAGTGGTGCGGCACTCCCGGTGCGCTCGACGATGCCGCCGTCACCGAGTACCGGCGCTGCTTCGACGCAGCAACCATCCATGCCGGATGCGAGGACTACCGTGCCGGCGCAACGATCGACCTCTCTCACGACCGCGCCGATAGGAAGCGAATACATTGTCCCGTGCTCGTGCTTTGGAGCTCACAGGGAATCGGTGCCTCCTATGACGTCCTTGCGATCTGGCACCAGCAGGCAGAGGTAGTGCAGGGGCGGGCGCTCGACTGCGGCCACTTCCTCGCCGAGGAGCGACCCGCAGAGACCGCATCCGAACTCACTCACTTCCTAGAGCAGCCCTGAGACGACCCGTTGTCGAAAAAGACACCGCGTGCGAATAGCACATCTCCGTCGTCTCGCCCGGGAACGGCGATGAATGTTTCAGGCTGACGTTCAGGCGGCTCCTGAATGCCTAGTTCCCGCAAAACCCGAGGGCTCGCAGGAGCTGGCGTCGGAATTTCTCCGCCTCTGTTTGTCGTGGTCAAGCGGCTTCTGACGGGGGCAGGTAGGTGACGGGCTCGGCGAACATCCACCGGTGGCCTTCGGGGTCCTCGGCGCGGTACTGGCGCTGGCCCACGGGGCGGTTGTCCTCGAGGTCGGTGAGAATCGTTGCGCCGGCCGCTCTCGCCTGCTCGAAGTGGGCTTCGATCTCGTCGACCAGGACGTAGACGCCGTCGACGACGAACGGTGTTTCAAGCACCGTGCGCATCTGAGCGCAGAGTTGGGCGTGATGGATTGGGTTTTGGTAGTCGGGGCTTGGCCGATCGAGCATGACCTGTCCGCCGTTGAGCTCGAGGTTCACATGCGTGCCGAGGCGTCCGGTCTCGTGGAAGCCGAAGGCGCGCGCGAGCCAGTCGGCGGCGGCGATCGGGTTCTCATAGGAGAGCATCGGAATGATTCTCTGTGGGGACATTTCGGTTCCTTTCGCCTGGGTGGTTATGCGGGTCGCCAGTCGAACCCGTCGCCGATCTTTCGCAGTCGGACGCGAGTTGCCTCGTCGCACAGGGCGCCGTTGACGCCCGCGTCGTAGAAGGTTTTCGGGGCGATCCCGAATGAGCAGGCAGCCTGGTAGTCGCGGCTGAGGTCGGTATCGAACATCTCGGGGTCGTCGGTTGAGATCGAGCACGCGACACCGGCCGCGACGAGCCGCGGCAGAGGGTGCTCGGCGAGCGAGCGGACTGCGCCGGTGCGGAGGTTCGAGATCGGGCAGACGTCGAGCACCACTTGCCGGTCGACGATCTCACGGACCAGCCCCGGGTCTTCCTCGGCGCGGATGCCGTGCCGAAGCCGGTCGGCGCCGAGCTTCTCGAGCGCGCCACGGACCGAGGACGCGCCCATCACCTCCCCTGCGTGGGGCACGGAGGCAAGGCCGCCGCTTTTGGCGACTTGGAACACGCGCTCGAAGGGCTCTGGCGGGTACAGGTTCTCCTCGCCGCCGAGGCCGATCCCGGCGATACCGCGGTCGCGGTATGCGACCGCGTAGCGCACCGCCTTGAAGGCGTCATCGAACGGCGCGCCGCGAGTGATGTCCGGTGTGAGCCGGACCTCGACCCCATGCTCTTCGCGTGCCTCGGCTGCGCCGTCGCAGTAGCCGGAGAAGATCTCGTCCCAGCTAACCCCGCGCCACGCGCGCTCGATCGGCGAGAAGATGCCCTCGATGTAGACCGCACCGTGGCGCTTCGCCGCGTATGCGTAGTCGACCACGATCTGGCGGAAATCGTCGTAGTGCCTCAACGCGTTTGTCGTCAGCGTCCAGATCTCCATGAAATGGTCGAAGTCGCGATAACGGTAGAGCGCCGTCAATCCCTCGACGCTGTCCGCCGGAAGCGCGTAGTCGTTCCGCTTAGCGATCTCGAGCAGCGTCGCCGGTGCGATCGTCGCCTCAAGGTGGACATGGAGCTCGATCTTCGGGTACACGGTCAACCTCCAAACGCAGAAGGACACAGAGAAGACGAGGGCGCACCACGCCCTCAGGCGCTGGAGAAGAACTCAGTCGACCTTGTCGCCGCGCTCGCGATACTCGCCATGAATCGGACTCACTGCGAGCAACAGCTGCGGCATCGGCAGGATCATATCTGCCCACCACGTATTCCGAGGTTGTCCAGACGACCGCTGCGGCTCACGGCCCGGAGCGATTCGCCTAAGCGACCGCGAAATCGCGACCGCGCAAAGCTCCGTGGTGAAGAGGCGGCGCTCTTCCAATAACGGAGCCACGCTTCTGCACAAGAACGTGATCGCCTCGGAACTCGAGAGCTCCCGCTCCGACAGTTCAAAAGGAGAGGACGGTCGCGCATCCGAGCGCGTTTTCTCGCGCGCGTTGGGCTCCTGGTTTCGGGCTTCCGGAAAACGAAGGCGATAGCCCTGAGTTCGGGCTGCAAGCGAAGAACTTGCGTGAATGGTTGGGGGCGCACGCACTCCGCGTGCGCCCGCGCTCCAGCAAAGAGCTACGCCCGGGCGTATCTGATGTGAGTCACCCCGGGCGCCTCGGCCGACTCGACCTGCTCGAGCTTCACATCTCCCACGTTTTCGAACAGCCGAGCACCGCCTCCGAGCAGAATCGGGACGACCGAGACGACGATCTCGTCGAGCAGACCCGCTGCGAGGTATTGCTGCGCGACGGACGCCCCGCCCCCGAGAGACACCTCCTTCTCCCCGGCTGCTGCCCGCGCCTGTTCGAGCGCCGACTCGATCCCGTCCGTGACGAAGTGGAACGTCGTTTCGCCCTGCATCTCCAGCGGCTCGCGCGGATGGCTAGTGAGGACGAAGACGGGATGGTGAAAGGGCGGATTGTCTCCCCACCAGCCCTTCCACGACTCGTCCCACGGTCCCGGGCCGCCGCCGAACATGTTCCGGCCCATGATGGTCGCGCCGGCGCCGCCGAGGATGTCCTCGGCGAACGGCGTGCTCGCGTTGACCTCG
>JBKOVW010000381.1:0-6679 GCA_046724095.1 Actinomycetota bacterium
CGTCGCCGGGCTGAGGCCCACACACTTCTCGTCGGGTCTGACGCGCGAACTCGTCGACCGTTCGCCCGCCGACACGCGCGACGTCGTCGTCCTCGAGCACCTTGGAGTAGGTGTCGAGCAGGACTTGCTGCGTGTTGCCGAGGCTGTCGGCGATCTTGACAGGGGAGTAGCGGGCTTCGTCGGGGGGTTTGGCGTGGAAGAGGACGCTGGCTGTGTGGTGGCCATCAGGTAGGGATGGAACGCGCCTGCGGCGCTCGCCTTCGGCTCCTCGGCGATCCCGCCACGGTGGAGGGCGCTGTACCAGGCGCGGTCGCGGAAGTTGTCCCAGCGGGCGGCGCCGCCGAGGCCGTTCGGGAAGACACGCGTGCGCAGCGAGGGTGAGCCGAGTGCCTGGTAGAGCGCGTCGAGCTCGGCGTCGACGAACGGGTGCGTGATCGCATCGCAGGTCGTGTGCGTCTTCGTCTCGCCCTCCTCGAGTTCGCCGGCGATGTCCTTGAGCGCGCCGTGGACGGCGATGTAGCCGAGCGGGCCGAAGGCATCGCGGAGGTGGAGCCAGCGCAGGTAGAGCGCTTCGCCGGGACGTAGGCCGACCCAGGCGAGCAGGGTGATCAGCGCGCGCCGCGCCTGCCGTTCGAGCGGATAGCGGCCCGGAATCCAGAGCCGCGCCAGCTCGACCTGCCTCGGGGTCGGAATCTCGCTTCGCCTGACCGGGCGCGTCGTCTCGGCTTTGGACGCTTACTTCCGCGCTTCGCGGTCGCGGCGCCGGCGCTTCTTCTGCCAGGCCTCGAGCGGGTTATATGGGATCAGTTCCTCCTCGACGGCGTAGTTGAGCAGCCGGCCGAAGATGTTGTACGCCTTCTCGATCGCGGACTTCGCGAGCGATCCGTCCCTCTTCTTGTGGCCCTTTCGCAGCCATTCGTCCCAGTCGTCCCAGTTTTCGAACTCGAGCAGGCCGGCGAGCGTCATCCCTTTGAAGTACGGGTAGATGTCCTTGTCCCAGGCGCTCGAGTAGTCGAGGACGGTGTTTCCCTCGAGCGTCATGACGTGCTTCCACCAGTAGTCGGAGACGACCTTCTCGATCGGCATCTTCCGTCCGCGTTCAAGCCGCTTCGCGCTCGAGTCGTTCTTGCGAGCGAGGAATTCGTCTCGCTCGGAGTCGGCTTCCTCGTAGCTGTCGGAGGTGCCGGTTGCCCAGCGCGTCCCACGCCCGCCGAGCCGCTCACGCCACTGGAAGCGCAGGCGACCGGTGCTGTCCTTCGTGAGTGTGATCCCGGTGCCGACCGTCGCGGGCTCGCCGGGACTGAGAGGGGCGGCGGTCTCCTGCAGCTCGGCCTTGCTCGGGGCGTTGTTCTTCTTAGCCACGCCCGCTCGTCTTCTGCTTGCGCGCCTCGAGGTAGCTGGCGCGGAGGTTCGTGACGTCGACGCGGGGGCCGTCGGCGCCTCTCGCCGTGGCGCGTGGGCCGGCGTGGCGCCGGCGATCGATCAGCGCGTCGAGCGAGCAGGCGAGAATCCGGACGCCCGCGCCGAGCGCTATCTCCTCGAGCTCGCCGCTTGCCCGCAGGCGGTCGATCGTCCGCACCGAGCAGGAGAGCTCCGCGGCCGCCACTTCGCGTGTGATCGCCTTCGCCATTGCAGGCCGAAGGTGCGGGACGGAAATTCGGCCGTGCCGGGCTTTGGCTTCTCGCCTCGACCCGGCTCGCCTACCCTCGACGGGCGCGTGTTCGCACGGTGTTCGCACGGTGGCGAGCGTCCGCGTTGGGGGCGCCGCCGGGGCGCGTAGCCTACGGGCGGTGGAGGAGCTGCTTCTCGCTTGGTTCAGCCAAAACGGCCGCGACCTTCCGTGGCGGCGAACGCGCGACCCCTACGCGATCCTCGTCTCCGAGGTGATGCTGCAGCAGACGCAGGTCGAGCGCGTCGTGCCGCGCTACCTCGAGTGGCTCGAACGCTGGCCGACGGTCGATGCGCTCGCCGCCGCGTCGCCGGCCGACGTGATTCGCGCGTGGCAGGGGTTGGGCTACAACCGGCGCGGCCTCAACCTGCATCGCGCCGCGCAGCAGATTGCCCGCCGCGGCTGGCCCGAAGACCTCACCGAGCTTCCGGGCATCGGCCCGTACACGGCCGCGGCCGTCGCGAGCTTCGCGTTCGGCCGCGACGTCTTGCCCGTCGACACCAACGTGCAGCGCGTGCGGGAGCGCACCGGCCACGACTTCTCGCCGCGGGCCGGCCAGGCGCTGATGGATCTCGGCGCCACCGTCTGTCTCGCGCGCGTCCCGCGCTGCGGCATCTGCCCGCTCGCCGAGGCATGTCCGTCACGCGGCAGCCGTTACGAGCCGCTGCGGAAGCAGTCGCGCTTCGAGGGCTCGTTCCGGCAACGGCGCGCGCGGACGCTTCGCCTGGTCGCGGCGGCCGAGCGACGGCTCGCAGACCTCGACCCTGAGGCCGTGGCGGCCCTGGCCCGGGACGGGCTCGTCCACGTCGAGGCCGACGTCGTGGCGCTCCCGGGAGAGGCTACGATCCGCGCGTGATCGCCAACATCTGGATCATCCTGATCCCGCTTTACGTCCTCGTGGCGCTGCTGCTGGTGTTCGGGACCTTTGCCCTCCTGGGGCGGATCGCCGGCGGGAAGTACCTGAAGCCGATCGTCACGTCCCTGATGAAGCTGCCGTTGGTCGGCAAGGGGATGCGGAAGATGTCGCAGGCCGCGCTCGAGCGCCAGAACCCCGAGCTCGCGAGCGCCGTGCGCAAGATGGAGCGCGCCGGAGTGGCAAAGGACCCGCAGCGCGCGGCGCAGGCTCTCTCCCGCCTCAGCCGTGAGGAGCGCGCCGCCTATCTCGACGCGACGACCGAGCAGTCCGACGCGGTTCCCATGAACCGGCAGATGAAGCGCCAGATGGAACGCGCCAAGAAGGGCCGCCGCCGGTAGCTCAACGGTCACTCTGGCGTAACCGCGACTTCATCCTGCTGTGGAGCGGCCAGGTCGTCTCCATGATCGGCACGCGTGTAACGGGCGTCGCCTATCCGCTGCTCGTCCTTGCCGAGACGCACTCACCGGCGAAGGCCGGCGTTGTCGGCTTCGCGCAGACGCTGCCCTACATGCTCTTCTACCTCCCCGCCGGCGCGCTCGTCGACCGTTGGGACCGCAAGCGCACGATGATCGTCGCGGACGCCGGCCGCACGCTCGCGCTCGGCAGCCTCGCAATCGCGCTCGCGCTCGGCGATTTCACCTACGCTCAGGTGGTCATCGTCGCGTTCGTCGAGGGAACGCTGTTCGTCTTCTTCAGCCTGTCCGAGTCCGCCGCGCTGCCGCAGGTCGTACCGAAAGAGCAGCTGCCGACGGCCGTCGCACAGAACCAGGCGCGCATCCAGGGTGCCGACCTTGTCGGGCAGCCACTCGGCGGTGTTTTCTTCGGCATCAGCAGGCAATTGCCGTTCGCAGCCGACGCAATCTCGTACGCCGTCTCGTTCGTATCCCTGCTCTTCATCCGCACCGAGTTCCAGGAACAGCGCCCGCGGTCTGTGACGAAGCTCCGCGCGGAGATGCTCGAGGGCGTGCGCTGGTTGTGGGGCCAGCCGTTCCTGCGCGCCGGCGTGCTGCTCGTCGCTGGGTCGAACTTCGCCTTCAGCGCGATGATCCTCGCGTTGATCGTGCGCGCGAAGAGCCTCGGCGCCTCGTCGGCGACGGTCGGCGTGATGCTCGCGTTCCTCGGCGGCGGTGCGATCGTCGGCTCGCTCGTCGCGCCGACCGTGCAGCGGCGCGTGCACGCGAAGGTGATCATGATCGGCTCGTTCTGGGCCTGGGCGGTCGGCGCATTCGCCAGCGCCTTCGTCGAGAGCCCGTACGCGCTGGGCGCGATCTGGGCCGTCGGCGGCATCTTCGGGCCGATCTTCAACGTCGCGTTCTCGACCTACCGCTACGCGCTCGTGCCCGATCGCCTGTTGGCGCGGGTCGGCAGTGCGGCGCTCGTCGTCGCGTGGGGTGCCATTCCGCTCGGCCAACTCACCGCCGGCTTCCTGCTCGAGCGGATCGGCGGCGTCGACACGATCCTGCTCGTCGCGGCTGCTTCGGCCGCCGTCGGGCTCGCCGCAAGCCTCTCGCGGACGATCCGCACGGCGCCGCGCGCGGAAGAGCTGCTCAGCTCTGCGTGACGAGCGCGACGGCCTGAGCCGCCAGTCCCTCGCCGCGACCGGTGAAGCCGAGCTTGTCCGTCGTCGTCGCGCGCACGCTCACGGGCGCGCCGACGATCTCGCCGAGCACTCGGGACATCTCATCGCGCCGCGGCGCGATGCGCGGCTCCTCCCCGACGAGAACGCAGTCCGCATTGACGACGGAACAGCCGGCGCTACTCACCTGCTCGAGGGCGTCGCGGAGGAGATCGAGCGACGAGACGCCCTGCGGTGTCGAGCCGTCCGACGGGAAGAGCGAGCCGATGTCGCCAAGGCCGGCGGCGCCGAGCACGGCGTCGATGAGCGCATGCGTGACCACGTCGCCGTCGGAATGCCCCGCGAGACCGCGCGGAGAGTCGAAGCGAACACCGCCGAGCACGAGCGGCACGCCGTCCACAAACGCGTGCGCGTCGACCCCGATGCCTACGCGGTAGCTCACCCGAACGGCTCCTGACGCGGCTGACGGCGCTCGAACACGGTGACGGTTTCGTAGCCGGCCGACCGCAGCAGCTCACGCGCACGGTCGAAGTCGCGCCCGACGACGTTGGGCGAGTGCGCGTCAGAGCCCGTCGTGACCGGCACACCGCGCTCGCGGCATGCACCTAGAAAATCCGGATGCGGGTACAGCTCCCCGACGGGCTTGCGCAGGCCCGCCGTCGAGACCTCGACGGCAACCCGCGCCGCGGCGATCTCGTCGGCGATCTCGGAGTAGTCGAACGCTTCCACGCGATCGCCGAAGATCTTCACGAGGTCGGGATGCGAGAGCGAGTCGAAGAGCCCGCTGCGCGCGGCGCGGCCGAGCGTGTCGAAGTACCGTCCCCAGGCGCCCTCGACTCCGACCTCTTCGACGAGCCGCGGTTCGCCGTCGACACCGAGCCCGTCGACGAAATGCACCGACCCGAGCAGGTAGTCCCAAGGATACGGCGCGAGCAATGCGCGCGTCTCGTCCTCACGGCCGGGCACGTAGTCCACTTCCAGCCCGAGCTTGACGGGCAGGCCGCGCTCCCGCGCGTGTACGACGGCGTCGATGTACCGCTCGAGGTCGTAGACGCAACGTTCCGTCTGGTACGGAATCGACCAGAGCGTGCGGAGCTGCTTGAAGTAGTAGCCGTGCTCGGTGAAGCCGATCTCGTCGACGCCCGCGGCCCAGGCCGCGTCGACGAACGGCGCGACCGACCACGTGTCGTGCGCAATCTCCTCGCGCGGGTTACGCAGGTGCATGTGGTAGTCGACGATCACAGGAGCGCGGCAACCCGGTCGAGATCCTCGGCGTCGGTGACCTTGAGCAAGCGTGGATCGCCTTCGACGATCCGCACGCGCCCGCCCGCAGCCTCGACCGCCGCGGAGCAGTCGGTCCAGTCGGAGCCGGCCAGCGCGCTTCGCAGCACGTCCGCGACGAACGCCTGCGGCGTCTGCACGACGCGGAGCTCGTCCCGCCGGAGTGTCTCCGCCACCCGGTCGCCGTCGACGCGCTTGACCGTGTCCGGGATCGGCAGTACCGGCACGGCACCGTCCCAGCCCTCACCGAGAGCCGTGACGACGCGGCCGACGACGGCGTCGTCCAGCAACGGCCGCGCGGCGTCGTGGACTAGCACGACTGCCGCATCGGCCGGAACCTCGGCGACGCCGAGCCGCACCGAGTCGGCGCGCATGGCGCCGCCCGTCACGCAGGCGCTGACCTTGCCGCAGCCGAGCTCCTCCGCGAGCAGAATCGCGGGCTCCTCCCAACCAGGTGGAGCGACGACGACGATGGCGTCGATCCACTCCGACTCGTCGAGCCGTGCGAGGCTCTCGGCGAGCAGCGGTTGCTCGCCGAGGCGCACGAACGCCTTGGGCCGGTCGGCGCCGAGCCTCTCCCCGCTACCGGCCGCAGCGAGGACGGCCCAGACGCTCACCTCGAAGTGGCGCGCGCCTTCGTGTTCGGCTTGGCCTTCGCGGCAGGCTTCGGCGCGGTCTTCCGCGCCGCAGGCTTACGCGCTGCGGGCTTCGCGGGGGTCTTGGACGCGACCTTCGTAGGCTTCGCCGACGTCGTCGCCTTCTTGCGACCGTTCGAGCCGCCGTTCGCGCTCGAGTCGGCGAGAACGTCGTCGAGCCACTCGGCGGCCTCCTCCTCGTCCATGTCCTTGGCGTACATGAGCTCGCTGGCGAGGATCTTCTTGGCCTTGACGAACATCTGCTTCTCGCCCGTCGAGAGGCCCTTCTCGTGATCGCGCAGCGACAGGTTCCGCACGACCTCTGCGAGCTCGAGGATGTCACCGGTCTTCATCTTGTCGCGGTTGTGCTTGAAGCGGCGGTTCCAGTTCTTCGGCATCTGCGTGCCGCCGCCGGTGAGTGCCTTGAGCACGACCTTGACCATGTCCTCGCCGATCACCTTCCGGAGCCCGACCTTCTCGGCGTTCTCCGACGGGACGTTGACCGTCATGTCGTTGTGCAGGATCTTGATCGTCAGGTACTCGCGTTTTTCACCGAGGACCTCGCGCTTTTCCTTCTTTACGACCGTGCCTGCCCCGTGGTG
>JBKOVW010000046.1:0-2792 GCA_046724095.1 Actinomycetota bacterium
CTACCGCTTCCGCACCGCCTACGGCGTCGTCGAGGGCGAGTTCCGCGAGGTCGACGCGCCCCAGCGGCTCGTGCAGACCTTCCAGAACCACCTGCAGACGCTCGAGTTCGAGGATCTGGGCGAGCAGACGAAGCTGACCCAGACGATGCGCTTCGCCACGCCCGAGGAGCGCGACACGACGATGCAGTACGGCGTCGAGGAAGGAGCGAAGAGCGGCTTCGCGCGCGTGGACGCGCTACTGCAGCGGCTGCTGCTCGACGCGTGAGCCGCCGACGACGGCGTCGGTGCCGTCGTCGTGGTCAGGATGGGCGCGCGGCTCGCCGCCAGGATCCACCGTGAGACCGACGAGGTACCAGGCCTCTACGTCCCCTTTTCCCTTGACCGCGATCGTCCCCCTGGGCTCGCAGACGAACTCGTTCCCGAGCAGCTCCTTCGTCGCTCGGGTGATCTGGATCCGGCCCGAGGCCCCGTACGACTCCATCCGGCTCGCGGTGTTCACGGCATCGCCCCAGAGGTCGTAGAGGAACCGCTTGCGGCCGATCACGCCGGCCACGACCGGCCCTGAGTTGATCCCGACGCGAAGCTCGAGCCCGAGATGCCCGACCTCGTCGACCGAGCACATCGCCGCCTGCATGTCGAGCGCCATCAGGGCGAGCGCTCGGGCATGGTCGGGCCGAGGTGAGGGGACGCCCGCGGCGACCATGTAACAGTCGCCGATCGTCTTGATCTTTTCGAGCCCGTAGCGATCGGCGAGCACGTCGAAGTGGCTGAACAGGTGGTCGAGCAGGGCGACGACGTCGGCCGGCGGGAGGCGCTCCGCGAGCGGCGTGAAGTCCACGACGTCCGCGAACAGGATCGACGCCGAGCTGAACTGGTCCGCGATCGTCCGCGTCTCGACCTTGAGCCTTTCGACGATCGAGCGCGGCAGGATGTTGAGCAGCAGGCTCTCCGCCCTGGCCTGCTCGTCTCGCATCGCCGCGAGCGCATCACGGCGTTGGCGCGCGAATACGGCCAGCAGCGTGAAGACGATCGTGCCGCCCACGGTCACGTTGAGAGCGAGCATCGTGCTCGTGAACCACTCGGGGACAGCAGGCGACACGCCGCCCACCAACTCTCCGGCGATGCCCGAGCCGAGGAACACGACGACGTACGCGACGTACCAGCGAGCCGCGCTTCGCATGTTGCTGAACACGAGCGCCCCGAGCGGGGCGAGGATCCCCCACAGACCGACCCCGGCGGAGCCGAGGAAGCCACCCAGCGGGACCATCGACAGTGTCGGCGCAAGCAGGATGGCCACCTGGCCGACACGCAGGAACCTGGCGAAGTTCCGTGTGCGTGCGAAGACGACGATTGCCGCCAGCAGTACCGCGAAGTACGCGAGCGGTACCCAGCCCACCGGCGAACCGAACGCCAGATACAGGACCGACCAGAGCAGCGCGACCGGCAGGATCAGCACCGAGATCAGCACGAGAAGCGCCTTGTCGGCGCGCGTGTCGTCGTCGTCCTGCGGATCCGCGCCGATCCGCGCCAGATGGGCAAGCACCCGATCGCCGAGGCTCCGGATCCTGCTGACCCCTCTCACACCTCAGACCGTACTCGACACGACGCCCAAGCAATCTCCCCAGGTCTGGGACGCCGAAAGCCGTGCAGCTACGCTTCGCTGCCGTGGAGGCATCGACAGGCAGCTACGTCGAAGCACTCGCACGGCTGAGCCTCTTCGCCGACCTGCCGCACCCGCAGCTCGAGGCGCTTGCGCACTCGTTCGCCGAGGAGGTGTTCGCCGAGGGACAGCGCGTCATCCGCCAGGACGTGACCGGCGGCGGGTTCTACGTGATCCTCGACGGCGAGGCGAAGGTCGTCATCGACGGCCAGGAGCGTGCCCGTCTCAGCCGAGGCGACTTCTTCGGCGAGATCTCGATCTTGACGGACGCGGCGCCGACCGCCGACGTGATCGCGGCGTCCGTCCTGCGCTGCCTGATCATCCCTGACAACGAGCTGAAGGCGTTTCTGCTCAAGCAGCCGAGCGTCATGTATCGAATGCTCCAGATCGAAGCGCGGCGGTTGCGAGCCGCGAACGTTTGGAACGGCTAGACGAGCGTCCGTTCCCGCCCGGCGAGTACGACGTCGTGCTGGTGGGAAGCGGGCCCGGCGGACTGCAGACCGCGTACAGCCTCGCCCGCACGGGGATCCCCCGGTGTGCGGTGATGTCGCGCGACCCGGCCCCGGGCGGCATGTTCCGGCGCTTCCCGGTCTACCAGCGCCTGATCAGCTGGACGAAGCCGGACGCGCCGTTCGAGCGGGGCACGCGCGAGTACGAGTGGTACGACCACAACAGCCTCGTAGCCGAGGAGCGTGACCATCAGGCGCTCGTACCGGAGTTCATGGACCGCACGTTCGACGTTCCGGCCCGCCCCGAGATGGAGGCGGCGCTCGTCGAGTTCGCCATGCGGGCGGGCGTTCGTGTTCGCTACGGCTGCGAGTGGCTGTCGACGCGGCGCGACGATGCGGGCTTCGTGCTCGCGACGTCGGACGGCGAGTACCGCTGCCGCGTGTGCGTGTTCGCGATCGGCGTGACCGAGCCCTGGGTTGCTCCGATTCCCGGGCTCGAGGCGGCGCCGCACTATGTGGCGGCGAACGCACCCGAGCGCTATCAGGGCAAGAGCGTGTTGATCGTCGGCAAGCGGAACTCGGCGTTCGAGCTCGCACAGGGTCTCCTGCCATGGGCTCGACGCATCGTGCTCGCCTCGCCGCGCCCGCTGGACACCGCGATGCTCGCGTTCTCGCCGCTCAGC
>JBKOVW010000366.1:0-4162 GCA_046724095.1 Actinomycetota bacterium
CTCATACGTGAGCGTGCTGAAGACGGTGGACACGTACGTCGACTTGATCGCGGTGTAGACGCCGAACGAGACGATCGACGCGAGCAGCACGCTGCGGAAGACCGTGAGCGCGCGGCTCGGCACCTCGCCGCGGCCGGGCCAGAGCGCGGCGAGCCCCGCGACAACCGGCAGGACGCCGAGGCCGATCGTGAGGACGCCGGCGGCGTTGAGGCCGTAGTCGAAGATGCGGCCTTTGTAGTGGTCGGTCGAGATCAGCCATTGGAACGATGCTTTGCCGAGCGCCGCGCTCAGTGCGATCCCAACACCGAGCAGCAACACCGCGAATCCCACCCAGTCCCATGCCGTCCACCTCGCGCGCCAGCGGCCGACTTGCTCGCTGCGCCAGGCCAGGAAGAGCAGTGTCAGCGCGAGTACCGCCCAGATCACGACGAGCTCTCCCCGCACGAACGGCGCGACGGTCGCCGCGACGATCGTGCCGACGATCCACCATCGTGTCGGGCGCAGCAGTGTCCGGAAGATCAGGAACATGCAGAGCGTCGAGTACGGATAGGCGAGCGGCTCCTCGACGATCATCGAGGAGTACGCCATCGCGGGGATCACGCACGACGCGGCGGCGACGAAGAGCGCCGCCGTTCGCCCGACGACGTGCCGCGCGAGCGCGTAGGCCGGGAACGCCGTCAGCATCATGACCAGCACCGCCATGTACTTCACGGTGGCGTAGGCCGTGTGCACGTTGTCGATGCGCCACGCGGGCGCGATCACATAGCTCCAGAGCGTGTTGAACGAGTGCGGCTCGCCTCGACGCGCGGCGTGGCCGGTCAGCGCGATCGCCCGTGAGAGCTGCGTCAGCTCGAGCTCGTCACCGAAGAGCCACGGCGTCGAGTGCGCCCAGGCCTCGACGGCGTACACCACGCTCAGCCAGAGAAAGATGCTGAGCAGCGGCGCGGCGGCCAGCAGCCGATCGGAGAACGTGCGCTCAACCGGCGCCGGACGTGCGCTCGCGACGCTCACGGTCCTGTCAGTCGACACTAGCGCCGAGCACGACGCGTGGATCCAGGTCGGTTTCCCGCCGCACGAATCGACACGGCACCTCGGCGAGCGTGCACGCGTCGAGGACGAGCCCGAGCCGCTCGCGCGGCGCGTCCGGGATCGTCACGAGCACGGTGTCCGGGCGGGCTCTGGCCAGCACCGCCTCGATCTCCAGCAGGCCGCCGAGCACCGGCACCCCCTGCAGGCGGCGGCGTGCGAGACGCTGGTCGTCGTCGACGAAGCCGACGACCTGCTCGCCCGCGGTCTCGCGGAGCTCGCGCAGCAGGCTGCGGCCGCCGCGCCCGGCGCCGACGATCACTGTGCGATGCCGGTCGCCGCGCCCCGTCAGCGTCGAGACCGCGCGGACGAAGCCGCGCTCCCAGAAGCGGGACGCCCCGATCAGCACGATGCAGACCAGCGCGTCGATGATGAAGATGCTGCGCGGGAACGCGCCCCACACCTGCGTCGCGTCGAGGACCAGGTAGGCGACGACCGAGGAGACGACGACCGCGCCGACGATCGCTGCCGCGTCGCGCGCCCCGGCGTAGCGCCAAACGCCGCGATACAGCCCGAACGGGATGAACGCGAGGTAGCGCGCCGCGAGCAGCACTGCGAGCGACACCTGGAAGATGTGACGGTCATACGCCGTGCCGCTTCCCTGCAGGCGCAGGTAGTAGGCGAAGGCAAACGACGCCGTGATCAGCGCGAAGTCCACCAGCGACTCGACGAGGCGGCGCGGATTCGCGACGAAGGTGCGCAGCCAGCCGCGGTCCTCGAACACGCCGGGTGAGCGCTCGACGTCCGAGAGGACGCTCGCAAACTGCACGAGCAACGCGAACGTCAGCAGGACGCCGATCAACGTGACCCAGGGGTTGTCGAGCACGGCATAGAACAGGCTCGTCGCGCCGAGCGCCGCAGAGATCACCGCGAGCAGGACGACCGCGCGCTTCTCCGACAGGCCGTGGTACACGAGCCGGTGCGAGGTGTGATCGCGCCCGCCCTGGTAGACCGGGCGCCCGTCGAGCAGGCGCACGACGGTCACGAGCGTCGTGTCGAGGATCGGCACGGCGAGCACGAGAACGGGCAGCAACAGCGTCGCGACCGTGGTTCCCGCAACCTTCCAGCTCGCCGTCAATCCGAGCGCGGCGAGCGCGAAGCCGAGCACCTGGCTGCCCGAGTCGCCCATGAAGACTGCGGCCGATCGCCTCGGGCGCAGGTTGAACGGCAGGAAGCCGGCGCATGCGCCCGCGATTGCGAGCGCGAGTGCAAGCACCGCGTCGTTGTGGTGGACCGTGACTGCGTCGATTGCGAAGAAGAGCGCAGCGATGCCGGCCAGCGTCGCCGCCAGGCCGTCCATGTTGTCGAGCAGGTTGAAGGCGTTCGTCATGCCGACGAGCCAGACGACGGCGACGGCCCCTGCGAGCAGATCGTTCGAGATCAGCCCCGAGATCGTCAGCCCGTTCGCGATCACGAGCCCGGCGGCCGCGAGCTGCGCGGCGAGCTTGGGAATCGGCCCGAGGGAGTAGAGGTCGTCGAGCAGGCCGGCGACGAACAGGAGCGCACAGCCGCCGACGATCGCGAGCAGCTCCCGGCTCGCCGGCGACGCGTCGGTCGCGACCGCGATTCCGACCCCCGCGACGATCCCGACGAAGATGCCGATCCCGCCGAGCATCGGCGTCGTGTTGCGGTGCCAGCGGTCCTCCCGCGGGGCGGCCCCCAGGCGGGCCGCGAGAGGCGTGCGCAGCAACAGCCAGATGGCCGCAGCCGCGGCGGGAAGAGCCACGATCGCGGCCAGCGCCTTCACGCGGTCGAAGGGTAACGGCTGCCTGTTAGTCCCATGTGAGGCGCCATGTGAGGCGCTCTCTAGACTAGGCCGCGCCGATGACGACGGTATACGGCGACCTCGTCCGCTACCGCGAGCTGTTCGGGAATCTCTTCCGCCGGGACGTGCAGGCGAAGTACCGCGGCTCCGTGCTGGGCGTCGCCTGGACCCTGGCGAACCCCGTCCTCCTGATGGCCGTCTACCTGCTGGTGTTCTCGGTCCTCTGGCATACGCCGTTCAGCAACGGTGGGCACTACGGGCTGTTCCTGCTCGTCGGCCTGTCGGCGTGGATCTTCTTCGCGACCGCGGTCCAGTCCGCGTCGCGGTCGCTGCTCGACAACGCGAACCTGATCCGCAAGACACGCTTCCCGCGCCAGCTCGTCCCGCTGTCCGTCGTCGCGACGCAGCTAATCAGCTTCGGCGTCATGCTCGTTGCGCTGCTTGTCGTGAATTTCGCGCTGCTGCCCCGGGTGCGCGCGACGGAGTGGCTGGCGCTGCCGATCGGCGTCGCGATCGTCGCGATCACCGGCGGGCTCGCACTCGCGATCGCGTCGCTCGATGTCCTCTTCCGCGATATCGAGTTCCTCGTCGCCGCGCTGCTGCTCCCGCTGTTTTTCCTGACGCCCGTGCTTTATCCGCTCACCGATCAACAGATTGCGAGCCGTCAGTGGGTCGTCGACCTGATCCACTGGGCGAACCCGTTGTCGCCGCCGATCGAGGCGCTGCACTCAGTCCTGTTCTACGGGAACCTGCCGACGGCAGGCGACACGATTTACACGATCGTCGCGGCGCTTGTTGCCCTGGCGCTCGGCGCAGCGGTCTTTCGCAGCGTCGACGACCAGATTGCGGTCGAGGTGTGAGGGTCGCCGCCGAGGCGGCGCGTCGCTTTCTCGTCGCGCGGCACTTCCTCGCACCTGCGCGTTCGCTCACCGGAGGCCTCGACAGCGTGCTCGAGGTCTTCCGAAAGTTCGGGTCGATCCAGTTCGACCCGATCGCGGTCGCAGGCCGGAACCACGACCTCGTGCTGCACGCACGCGTCGCCGACTACGAACCCGCGTGGTGCGACCTGCTCTACGCACGCCGCGAGATCTTCGAGGCGACCAACAAGGCGCTGTCGTTCGTCCCGACGAGTGAGTACCCCTGGTTCCGTCACGTCATGGGCCGCAAAGGGCCCCGCTTCCACGGCCAAGTCCTTGTCGACAACGCCGCGGTGGCCGAGCGCGTGCTCGAACGGATCCGCGTCGAAGGGCCGCTGGCGTCGGCGGACTTCGAGCGCGAGACCGGGCCGACGAAGAACTGGTTCGGGATGCC
>JBKOVW010000326.1:0-3169 GCA_046724095.1 Actinomycetota bacterium
CGCGGTCGACTACAAGAACGACGACCTCGGCGTCGCGTTGCGTGACGAACGCGTGGATGTGTACTTCGACAACGTCGGCGGCGAGATCTCGCAGGCCGTGCATCGCCGGCTGAACATCGGGGCGCGCATCGTCATCTGCGGGCAGGTCTCGCAGTACAACCGGGCGCGCCCCGAGCCGAGCTTCCATCCCGGCCTGCTGATCGTCTACCGCGCGCGGATGGAGGGCTTCCTCGTGAACGACTACGCACATCGCTTCGGTGAAGGCGTGACGCGGCTGGCGAGCTGGGTTGCGAGCGGCGACCTGCGCTGGCGGGAAGACGTGACCGACGGTCTCGAGAACGCCCCGCGCGCGTTCATCGGCATGCTCAACGGCGCCAACCGCGGCAAGGCGCTCGTAAAGGTCGGCTAGCGCTCGGGCAGCAGCACCTGCGTGCAGCGCGCGCTGGCGAGGTGGTTGCCGTCGGCGTCCTGCAGCTCCGCGGCGCAGAAGACCATCCGCTTCGTGCGGTGGACGACTCGCCCCGTCGCGCGCAGCGTTCCCGGCCGCGTCGGCCGCAGGAACTCCGCGTGCAGGTCGGCGGTCAGGAAGGTCTCCCCGCCGTCGAGCAGCGAGTGGCACGCACCGCCCATCGCCGTGTCGAGCAACGTCGTCACGAGGCCGCCGTGGACGATCGGCCCGGAGGAGCCGTGGAAGCAGTACTCGACCGGCGCGTCCCATTCGATCACGGCCTCGCCGTCGCGCTGCTCGATCCCGCGATAGCCGAGGGTCACCCAGACATGCGGAGACGTCGGCGACGACTCGACCCAGCTGCGCCGAGGCTCAGCCAACCGGCTGCGCCGAGAACTGCTCGCGGAGCGCCGTTTTCTTGAACTTGCCGACCGCGGTCTTCGGGATCTCGTTGACGAAGACGACCTGCTCGGGAAGCCACCACTTCGCGAAGTGCGGCGCGATGAACTCGCGGAGCTGCTCCGATGTCGCGGTCGCACCCTCTTTCAGCACGACGACAGCGAGCGGCCGCTCCTGCCACTTCTCGTGCGGTACGGCGATCACGGCCGCCTCGGCGACGGCGGGATGCGCCATCAACGCGTTCTCGAGATCGACGGACGAGATCCACTCTCCGCCCGACTTGATCACGTCCTTCGAGCGGTCCTTGATCTGGATGTGCCCGTGCGCGTCGAGCGAGACGATGTCGCCGGTCCTGAACCAGCCGTCCTCCGTCCAGCGCTCCGACGTGCCCGGCGTGTCGTAGTAGGCGGAGGCGACCCATGGGCCGCGCACCTCCAGCTCGGCCATCGTCTCGCCGTCGTGCGGGATATCGTTCCCGTCGGGGTCGCGCGCGCGCAGCTCGACCAGCGGCAGCGGGATGCCCTGCATCGCGATGTAGTCGTACTGCGTGTCGTTGTCCGCCTGCGCGAGGTCGCCGGGCAGCAGGGCCATCGTCGCGACGGGCGACGTTTCGGTCATGCCCCAGCCGTGGCAGACGCGCAGGCCGTGCCGCTCCTGGAAGCCGGCGATCAGCGCGCGCGGCGCGGCCGAGCCGCCGACGAGCATGCCCTTCATCGGCGACAGGTCCCATCTCTCCGGCTCTGCGTCGAGATGCTGCAGGATCCCCAACCAGATCGTCGGCACGCCGGCCGTCCACGTGACGCGCTCGCCGGCGAAGTCGTCCAGCAGGCTCTCGCAGTCGAGGTGAGGACCGGGGAAGACCTGCTTCGCGCCCTGCATCGCCGCGACGTACGGATAGCCCCATGCGTTCGCATGGAACATCGGCACCACCGGCAGGATCACGTCCTGCTCGGAGAGACCGAGGCCGAGCGGGTTCGCGGAGGCGACGCCGAGCGTGTGCAGCACCGTCGAGCGGTGCGTGTACACGACGCCTTTGGGCAGCCCCGTGGTGCCGCTCGTGTAGCACATTGCCGCCGCTTCGTTCTCGTCGAGCCCGGGATCGCGCCACGTATCGGCATCGGCGGAGGCAAGCAGCTCTTCGTACGAGTCCTCTACGACGAACACGTGCTCGATCTTCGTCCGCGGGAGGAACTGCTCGACGAGCGGCATCAGGCTCGCGTCGACGATCAGTGCGCGGTCGCCCGCGTTCAGCGCGATGTAGCCGATGTCGTTCGGGTGCAGGCGCAGGTTGAGCGTGTGCAGGACGAAGCCGCCGCACGGGACGCCGAAGTACGCCTCGAGGTGCTGGTAGTGGTTCCAGCAGAGCGTCGCGACCCGGTCGCCGCGCTCGAGCCCGAGCTCGCCAAGCGCGACGGCCAGCTGCTTCGCACGCCGCGTCATGTCCGTGTACGTGTAGCGGTGGAACGACCTGTCCGGCAGGCGCGTGACGATCTCCTTGCCGCCGAAATACGTCTCGGCGCGCCGCAGGATGGTCGGCAACGTCAGCTGGTAGTCCATCATCAGGCCGTCCATCGGTCCTCCTTTTAGCGCAACAAGACGCGTTCGTACACCGAGTCGCGGATCCGGTCGGGTAGCCGTTCGACGCCCGCGCGCAGCTTCGCGTCGCGCCCGACGAGCGTGCGCGTGCGCGGCCGCTCCTGCGTGAGCGCCTCCTCCACCGCCCGCGCGACCGTCTCGACCGGGGCGCCGCCCGCTCCGCGCCGCGCCGCGACTCGTCCGAACGCTGCGATCCGTTCGCCGTAGAGCTCGCGCAATTCGGCGGGCGCACGGTCGGCAAGCGAGTCCGCGACCGCGGCCGACTTCTCCCAGATCGGCGTCCTGATCGTCCCCGGCTCGACGAGCGAGACGGCGACACCGAACGGCCGCAGCTCGATGCGCAGCGAGTCGGCGAGCGCCTCGAGCGCGTGCTTCGACGCCGCATACGCCCCGAGGAAGGGCAGGGCGCTCTTGCCCGCGATCGAGCCGACGAAGACGACGCGCCCGTGCGAGCGCCGCAGGTGCGGCAGGAACGCCTGCGTGACGGCGACCTGTCCGATGACGTTGACCTCGAGCTGGCGCCGCAGCTCCTGCAACGGGATGAACTCCAGCGGCATCGCGATCGCGATGCCGGCGTTGTTGACGAGAGCGTCGAGCCGTTCGATCCGCTTCGCCGCTGCGCGAATCTGCGCCTCGCTGGTGACGTCGAGCAGGACCTCCTCGGTGCCCCGAGGCGCGTCTCCCACGCGGCGGACGCCCGCGAAGACGCGCCAGCCTGCGGAGAGG
>JBKOVW010000213.1:0-9681 GCA_046724095.1 Actinomycetota bacterium
GCACGCGTCGAATCACCCGACGAAGCTGCGCGCGTCGCCCGTGTGCACTGGAGCCTGGGCGGCAGCGGCCTCGTGCTGACGCAGCCTCCACCCACGAGCCTCGACGACGTGGAGCCGTTGATCGAGGAAGCGCTCGCAGATGCGCAGCGGCGCGGGGTGACAGGACAGGCGGTGACGCCGTTCGTCCTGTCCTTCCTGCACGAGCAAAGCGGCGGTCGCACGCTTGCGGTCAACCGCGAGCTCGTCGTCGCGAACGCCGGGCTGGCGTCAGAGGTCGCGGCGCTGGAAGCCCGCGATCGCGACGGCGCCGACGACGGCTAGGTAGGCGAGCGCCCACAGCCGCAGTCCGGCGCCGCCCTGCTCGGCGCCGCCGAACGGGCCGAGCCGGAGCAGGAAGCCCGTCAGTCCCGAGGTGTTCTCCGTGATCGCCCGCAGCGCGTCCTGGTAGAGCGCCTCGAACGGCACGGCCCAGGCGGCGATCTTCGCTGCGTGGATCAGCCCTTGCGAGTTCAGGACATGGCCGATGTTGCCGAGCAGGCCGGCGACGAGCCCCGCGCCGAAGAGCATGAAGACGGCGATCCCGTTCGCCACCGGGCTCAGGAAGACCGAGCCGAGCAGCGAGAGCGCGGCGACGATGAGCACGCCGGCCGCCAGCTCGAGCCCGGGCGTCACGATGCGGTCCGGCCACCACGAGCCTTCCGCGTGGGTCAGCACCATCGTCGCGAAGTAGAGCGCCAGTACGTACGGGACGCACACCGCCGCGGCGCCGAGGAAGCGGGCGACCAGCACCGTCGCCCGGCCGACCGGGCGAACGACGAGCGGCTGCAGCAGACCGCGTTCGGCGTCCCCGCGCACGACTCCGAGCGTGAGGAAGATCGCGAGGACGACACCGAGGAAGAGCGTCCCGAACATGGCCATCCCGAACAGGAACGATGCGGCGAACGTGTGCGCGTCGATCCCCGCCGGCGGGACGACGTTCCCTAGGTGGTGGAACGTGTAGCGAGCCCCGAGCCAGTACAGGACGACGAACGCGATCGACAGCACGCAGACGACGACGAACACCTTGCGTCGCAGTGCCTCGCGCAGCCCGTAGCCGGCGATCGTCAGCGTCGCGGTCACTGCGTCTCGCCTCCGACCGCCTCGACGTAGACCTCCTCGAGCGTGGAGGTGAGTACGCGTGCGCCGAAGACGCGGCGGCCGTCGCGAACGAGCTGCTCGACCAGCCGCGGAACGTCGTCACGCCTGGCGTCGGCATACGTCGCGACGCCGTCGTCGGTCTCGATCTCCACCCCGCGCGGCCTCGCGAGCTCGCCCGGCGCGCCCGCGGCGACCACCTTGCCGCCGAGCAGGATCGTGACGCGATCGCACACGAGCTCCACCTCGCTCAGCAGGTGCGAGTTGAGCAGGACGGACACGCCGCGGCGCTGCAGCTCTTCCAGCAGCGCGCGCACGGTCCGCCGCCCGACCGGGTCGAGCGCGCTCGTAGGCTCGTCGAGCAGCAGCAGCTGCGGCTTGCCCACGAGCGCCTGTGCAATGCCGAGCCGCTGCTGCATGCCCTTGGACATCTCCTCGACGCGGCGCGTGCGGGCGTCGCTGAGGCCGACCAGCTCGAGCAGCTCGCCGCGCTCGCGTGCGCCGCCCTCCGACGCGACGAGGCGCTGGTGCAGCTCGAGTAGCTCGTCGGCGCTCGTCCAGCCCGGAAAACGGAAGAACTCCGCGAGGTATCCGAGCGCCGAACGCGCGTCGCGCGTGCCTGCCCGAGCTCCACAGATCTCCGCGCGCCCGGCGCTCGGACGGACGAGTCCGCACGCGATCTTCACGAGCGTCGACTTGCCTGCACCGTTCGGACCGAGTAGCCCGACGAGCTCCCCGCGCTCGACCGTGAGGTCGACCCCTGCCAGCGCCCCCACGTTCCCGTACCGCTTGACGAGTCCGCTGACGGCGAGCGCTGCGGCCACGGGGCGAGCGTACACTCAGCCTCATGCCGCGCGGTTACGAGGAAGGGCCGGTCGCCGAAGCGGCGCAGGCTCGCATCGATGCGCTCGAGCGCGGGGAGTCGCTCGAGCCCGAGCGGCACGCGGCCGACCGTCGCGCGGTCTACGGCTCGACCGACGACGACCCTGAGCAGCACTTCCTCGGGTGGGCCGACGAGGTCGACCAGGAGGAGCTCTTCGCCTCAGGCCGCGCCTGGGGCATCACCGTCCGGCGTAGGCCACCCGGCCCCGCAAAATAGGCCGCCCGGCCCATTGCGCGTGGCCTCGCCCGGGGGCAGGTTGGTTCGGTGCACGTCTTTTCGCAGACCCAGCTGCTCGCCTGGATCGTGGCGCTGTTCATCCTCGAGGTGCTGCACCTCAAGTGGATCTGGCTCTCCGAATGGAACTGCCGGCGGTGCCACCTGAGGAACCTCGAGTGCGCCTGCGAAGGACGCTGGATCAAGTATCTGTAGTCCGAGCAAAAGCTGCGCTTTTGCTCGGACTTAGGTTCGCCGCTTCGCGGTGAACGTGCGCGGGCTGAGCCCGCGCACTCTTTGCGTGTCGGCGTTTGCCGTGGTCCGCGTCCTGGGGGCGGCTTTGCCGGGCCCAGGACGCGCGAGTTCCGCGCGCGGTTAGCAGGGCTAACCGCGCGCGTAGGACCGTCCTACTGGGCCAGTCGCCGAAAGCGGCGACCGAAAGCCTGCGCTTAGTGCGAGCGAAGCCGCACTAAGCACAGGCCGGACTCACGCGGCCTCGGACGGCGGAGCCGCCACAGGCGCGGACCCCGGCGAGGGCCAACCGACAAAGAGTGCGCGGGCTCAGCCCGCGCACGTTCACCGCGAAGCGGCGAAACTCAGTTCGAGCAAAAGCGCAGCTTTTGTTCGAGTCAAGTGACGGCGGCGAGGAACTCGTCGATCGTCAGTGCCGTCAGCGTTCGGATCTTTGTGCTGCCGCGGGCGCCAAGGGCGACCGACACGCGCGCGATCGTGGCGGAGTCGGGCGCCTCGACGACGTTCACGAAGTCGTACTCCCCGAGCGTCGCCCACTGGTGCACGACCCTCGCGCCGAGCTCCTCAACGTCCTTGTTCACCTCGCGCAGGCGGTCGGGGTTCGCTTTCAGCGTCTGCACGCCCTGCGCCGTCAGACTGGAAAGAAGAATGTAGGTCGCCATTGGAATTCCTCCTCGCTCGGGAGCCCGACTCTACTCGCGCCGCCTGGTCGACGTACAGCACCGCGGCGCCGAGGACGAACAGCGGCGCCAGCACGATGAACGCGAGCACCGCCGCGATCCGCAGCGCCTGGCCGCTCCCCTCGCGCAGCGAGAAGAAGATGACGAGCCCGGTGAGGAAGATCGTGATCGCGAGCGTCGCGAGCGACCCGAGCACGTGGACGTAGTCGGCCCGCGCGAGCTGCACGCCGCGCCGGAGCGCGTCCGCGTAGCCGCGCCGCTCGACGAGCGCGGCGGGGACGGCGAGCCCGACGAGAGCGAGCCACGCGAGCGCGACGAGATAGATGCCGGGGAAGATCCACAGCCGCGAGACGCACACGGGGAGGAACGCGAGATAGCCGACGGCCAGCGCGACGGCCACGTAGCGTCCGCGCCCGATCGGTCGGACGAGCGCGACGGCACCGGCATACGACGACGCGAGCACGAGCGGGCCGAGGCCGACCACGATCGCGACCCGCAGCGCGCCGTGGAGCTCGGCCGCGGCGACGCCGAGCAGGGCCGGCCCGATGCCGAGCGCGAGCGACGGCCAGAAGCGCGCGCCGTACAGGCGAATCGCCTCGGCGACGAGCTGGCCGACGGTGCGCGTCTCGGGCGGGAGCGGCGGCGGGAGCTGACTACGCGCCATTCCTCGAATCTAGCGGGGAAATCCGGGGAAAACGGGGCGCCCGTCGACCCAGTCGACTTCGAGCACGGCATTCGCCTGCTGCAGCGCCGTCAGGTTCGCGATCGACTCCCGCTTCTGCGAGTCGATCACGTCGCCGGTGTTGCCGACGTAGAGGTAGCGGCCGTCGGCCGTACGCGTGAGCGATCCGGGCTCCGTGAGCGTCCGCTCGAGCCGGACGTCGTCGATGCGCCGCGGCGGTGCGGACGGCACGGCGCTGACGTCGAAGATGTGGAGAGCGTGGTTCGGTGCGTCGAGCACCCAGAGCTCCGGCCGGTCGGGCGCAAGCGAGAGGCCGTGGCTGGGAGGGTTCGGCCCGAAACGCGGGTTCCACGTGAAGCCCTTGAAGTGGACGACGTACACCGTGGCTCCCGTGCGCATGTCGATCACACGGAAGCCGAGCCCTCCCGGCTGGGTCACGTACATCACCTGCCGCTGCGGGTCGACTGCGGTCAGCGTCCGGTCGTCGACCGGCGCCAGCCCTCCCCGCGCCAGCGTGCCCGTCCGGAGGTCGAGGGTGTACGTGCCGTTCGCGGTGCGCAGCGCCACGTCGTCTCCGTTCGGCGCGACGGTCGAGATGTCATGCGCGCCGTCGAGGCGCAGCTGGGCGACGAGCCGCTGCTTGGCGTCGACGGTGAAGAAGCAGGCGGCGCGGTCGGGGAAGACAACGGCGAAGCGGTGCGACTGGCCGGCCGTCGGCGGGTGCCAGGTCGGCACGCCCGACACACCGCACGGCGGCACCGACTCCGAGCTGAAGTAGACCGTGAGCCCGACGACGACCCCGACGACGATCAGCGCGAGCGCCGCCGCACGCAGCCAGACCCGGCGTGTCACCGCAGCTCGGCGAGCAGGAGCGGGATTGCCCGCGCGAGCGCCGCGAGCGCGTCGTCGAACTGCCAGCGCGCGCGGTCGGGCTCGTCGATCTCGTTCGACACCGCGCGCACCTCCACGGCGGGAACGCCTGCCAGCGCGGCGGAGCGCAGCACCGCGAACCCCTCCATCGCCTCGACCGTGCAGCCGGTCGTTCCCCCCACCCGCGCACTCGTCCCGATCGGCAGCACCTGCGCGTCGGGCAATGCCCGTCGCGCACGTTCCAGCAGGCCGGCGTCGGGCCGCTCGCGGGCGGGGACGAGCGCGCCGCCCGCGGCGTCCTCGTAGACGGCCTCGGAGCCGATCACGAGCTGCGGCGCTGCGATCCCACGCGCACCCGCGATGCCGACGTGCAGCACCGCGGACGCGGGTTGCGCCGTGAGCGCCCGCGCGGTCCTCGCTGCCGCCTCGACGGGCCCGATCCCGCACGCGAGCGTCGCGGCGCCGTCGGCGCCGGCGAGCTCGCGCTCGGTCGCTGCGACCACGAGGATCACGGCCGAAACGGTAAGTCACCCGAAGGGGTGAACGCGCGCAAGGAAGCGCGGGACGCGGCATCTCCAATCTCAACCGCAAGAAAAATCGTCCCAGGCCCGCCGCAGGCCGGCGACGTACAACTCAGAAAAGGCCGTCCGCCGCAGGGGCGGCCTTTTACTTTCCCATACCCCTACCGGGGGATTTGCGTATCCCTCCGCAAGATCCGTGCCGATGATGCGTCTCAGTAGGTAGCCGCAGAAGCCGCAGCAGTACGGAGGTATCAGATGTACGCCGCACAGATCCAGACGGGGGAGCTGAGGGCGCAGGACCTGCCGACCACGTACGGCGAGTGGGCTGAATACGCCCGCTTCGCAGTCACCTTCTCTCCGAGAGACCGTGAGGGCTGCGCAGAGTTCGCAGCCGGCGCGTTCGCCAGGTGGCGCCGGACGAGCGAAGTGCCCCGCACGTTGCAGGAACTGCGTGCGTGCCTCTGGTTCGAGCAGCGCCGCTGGCGCTTCATGGGCCGCGAGCCCGACGCCGAAGGAATGCAGTACGCAGCCGCCCTGATCCGGGCGATGCGGAACCACTTGCCGTCGGTCTAGAAACCCGCAGCAACAACAGCCGCAGTCACCGTGTCGTCGACCGACGACACCGGTGACTCGCGCCCGACCCAAGGATCGCCGCCGAAGTAGCGGATGAAGATCCGCTCCGCCGTGCGTGTCGCGAGCGCCTGCGTCGTGAGGGTCGGGTTCGGCCCGCCCAGCGCGTTCGGCAGGGAGGAGTTGTCGGCGACGAAGATCCGCTCGACCGCGAGCGACTCGCAGTCGGCGTTCACGACCGCGCCCATGCGCATCGTCGTGTGGATGTGCAGCAGGACGGGTGCCCAGTTCATCCGGACGATCTCCCGTGCGCCGGCCGCCTTCAGCAGCTGGACGGCGCGCGCTGCGAGGTAGTCGCGCTTGGCCAGCGTCGCAGGCGTCCGGCCGCGGAGCTCGACGCGCGCGATCGGCCCGTGCACGTCGGGCGTCATCACGTCGGAAAGGGTGACGCGGTTCTGCGGCAGGACGTCGTCGTCGGTGATCACGGCGATCGCGATCAGACGGTCGACGTCGGCGAGGAAGCGCTTCAGGCGACTCGGCGAGAGTCGGCGCCCGGGCTCGTTGCTGTCGGTCAGCCCCTGCGCCTGCAGCCCGGGCGCAACGCCGGCCTGCTCGATGCAGCCGTAACCGGGAAAATCCGCGCGCGCCGCTGATGTCGCACCCTTGCTCGAGCCGGTGTAGCGCGGCAGGCGGCCGACGACGTAGTCGAGGTAGTGGTCGGTGAGCCCGCGGCCGACCTGGTCGTTCGGGTTCGGCAGGCCGCTGTTCAGCCACAGCCGCGGCGTCTCGATCGGGCCGGCGGCGAGAACGACGACCTTCGCCTCATCCGTCGTCAACGCGCCGGTGCGGGTATTGCGCCAGGTGACGCTGCGCGCCTGGCCGTCGGCGGCGACCTTCGCCGCGAACGCGTCGGGAACGAGCGTCGCGGCGCGGCCGTGCGTCCAGCGGTCGGCGGTCATCGCCATCGGGACGTAGCTGACGTGCGTCGAGCGCTTCGCTTTCAGGTTCAACGGCGCCTTCAGCGGCAGGAAGCAGCCCTGCGGGCAGTGACCGCAGAACGTGCAGCCCTTCGCGCGCGGGTACACGAGCTGGCTCGCCTTGCTCGTCTTGCCGGCGGTGCCGTGCGGCTGCAGGATCGCGTTCTCCTGCGGCCGGCACGCCGCGCGCGAGATGTCCTTCGAGGTCTGCGTCGGCAGCCCGATCCCCGTCGCCGCCCGCAGAAAGACCTCCTCCTTTGTCCCCATCGCCGCCGTCTGCACCGGCAACGTATGCTCGACCCACTCGTAGTACGGGATCAGCGCGGCGTAATCCGGCAGCGCCGACGGCATCGCGCGCGGGGAGTTGCCGAAGTAGTGCAGCGTCGACCCGCCGACGCCCGCCGTCTGCCACACGAAGCAGTTCTGCGGGAGGTCGCGAGCCCACGGCGCCTGCGTGCGGTCGCCGGGACCGAAGCGGAAGATGCCCGTCGCGGGATTGTTGGCCGTGTTCTCGTTATGCGACCACTCGCGCTCGGGGTCCCGCCAGGCCGGGCCTGCTTCTAGTAGCAGGACGTCGAGCCCGCGCGCCGCGAGCTCCTTCGCCACTACCGGACCGCCGCCGCCCGCGCCGACGACTATGACGTCATGCACGCCAGTAGCCCTTGAATTCCTTGTGGCCGTGGCGGCCGCCTGCGAAGCGGGCGAGCCGCCAGCCGCGCGGCGTCGAGTACGCGAGAAACGCCGTCAGGTCCTGGAGGTTCCCGACGAGGAAGCGGATCGAGCCGGCGCTCTCCGCCGGCAGGCGCTCGAGCGTCGCGAAGACCTGTGCCCGCTGCGGACGGGTCAGCTTCGCGAAGGTCGCGCCGGGCTTCACCTGCGCGGCGGCACCGTCGAGGATCGACGCGGCCGTCGCCGACAGCGGCTGCGGCCCGGGCAGGAAGCGGTCGAGCGTTCGAATCAGGCGCGGCGTCGTGGCCGCGACGAGCTTGCGGTCGGCGACCACGTACTCGACGAGCGCCGCCAGGCTTCCTTGCGTCGACGCGAACGCCTGCTCCACCCAGCGCAGTCGCGTCGCGAGCACGACGGCCGTTGCGCGGCGCAGGAAATCGCGGCGGCTCAGCCCCGTGCGATCACTTCCCGATCGGGATCGTTCGCCGGATCGCCGTCGGGAAGGACATCGTTCGCCCACTCGTTGCGCTTCCACTGCGGAGCCGGCGTCTCGCACTCGGCCTTCGGCACGAAGCGCGAGCGCGCGACAAGCTCGTACTGATGGATGTAGCGCGGACAGTTCGGGAAGACCTCGGTCGCCTCGACGCGCACGACCAGCTGCGCCTCCGGATACTCGGCCAGCAGCGGGTCGCGGTCGTCCACCGATGCGATGCCGTTCAGGCGCATGCGCTTGCGCCCTTCGAAGTCGATGAAGAGCAGGCCGACCTTCTTCGTGACGAGCAGATTTCCAGCAGTGAGGTACATGCCGTTGCCGTCGTAGACGGGGAACGCGATCGTCCGCTCGTCGAGGACGCGCACGAAGCCCGGGTCACCCCCTTTGTACGAGCACTGCGGCTGTCCCGCCTCGTCGACGGTGGCAATGAAGAACATGTCCCGCGCCTCGATGAACGCGCGGTCGTGGTCGTCGATTGCTTCATGGACGATGCGCTCCTCGATCCGATCGGCCAGGCGCCGGGTGTCGAAGCGATCCTGGAGCGTGCGATTCCCCTCGTGGTACAGATCCACGCGCTCGATCTTTTCAGGGAATGCTCATCACCACCAAACATCTGAGGGGCAGGATTCGGTCCAGCCGCACTACTGAAGAGGGCCACCGCGGGGGCCGTGGCCCTCTCTCTTTCTCTAGGATCGGGACGTGGGCTGGCATGTCGTCGACGGCTCGAAGGTGGACTGGAGCGAGCGGGAGGCTCTCTTCGAGGGGCAGCCGCCGCGCCAGTACGTCGAGGTCACGGACGAAGCCGCGCTGAAGAACTCGCGGGCGCGGCTGTGGCGCTACCCGCCCGGGACGCGTGGGCGCCGGCACGCGGACAAGGTGCAGGAGGAAGTGTTCGTCGTCGTCTCCGGGACGCTCACCATGCAGCTCGGGGATCCGCCGGAGCGCGTCGACGTCGGCGCGCCGGGCCTGGTCGCGGTCGAGCCCGGGACGCCGTTGCTCGTTCGGAACGAAGGCAACGAGGACCTCGTCCTCTACATCTACGGCGCGCCTGCCGAGCAGGGCGGCGCCGACTTCTTCGAGGACACCGGCGACCTTTAGCGACACGTCTTAGGGACTGTCCCTAAGACACGTCTACTTCTGCCAGACGGCGACGAGCTTGGTGCTCGCGTTCGTGAAGGGCTCGCCTTTCCAGCCGCTCCACCGCTCCCGCGGCGTCAGCCCGGCGATGCGTGCCATCAGGTCGAGCTCAGACGGCCACACGTACCGGAACGGTCCCCACCCGTACCTGAACGTCCCGTCCTCTCTGCGCGTGTAGTGGTGCGAGATCAGCCCCTGGTTGGCGAAGTCGTACTCGTCGATGCCGATGTGCTTCTCGCTGAAGTCGAAGATGCGGAACCTCTCGCCTTTGACGTCGGGGAGACCCACCTCGATCACGAAGCAGCCGCCCGGGTCGAGCTGGTCGGCGACGTTCTGGAAGCACGCGACCTGCGCGTCCTGCGTCGTTAGGTTCTGGATCGTGTTGTAGACCAGGTAGGCGAGGCTGAACGGCCCGTCGGCCTTCGTCGTCGCGAAGTCGCCGATCGTGACGGGAATGCGATCGCCACCCGGCTTCGCACGTAGCCGCTCGACCATCGCCTCCGAAAGATCGATCCCGTGGACGGGGACGCGGCGCGCGGCGAGCGGCAGCGCGATCCGCCCAGTGCCGATGCCGAGCTCGAGCGCCGCTCCGCCCCCCGC
>JBKOVW010000287.1:0-11742 GCA_046724095.1 Actinomycetota bacterium
CCCGATTTGCGCGGAAAAAGGAGCTGAAGTGACGACTGTCGACGCCCCCGTCTCGCACCTCCGCGAGAACCCGTTCGAGATTGCGCGCGAGCAGCTTCGGCGGGTCGCCAAGGCCTTCGCCATCGATCCGAATCTCGTCAACGTGCTGCAGGAGTGCAAGAAGGCGGTCTCGGTGTCGATCCCCGTCGCGATGGACGACGGCACGACGCAGGTCTTCCAGGGGCATCGAGTCACGCACAACGTCGCGCGCGGACCGTCGAAGGGCGGCATCCGCTACCACCAGGACGTCACCCTCGACGAGGTCAAGGCGCTCGCGATGTGGATGACGTGGAAGTGCGCGCTGTCGGGCATCCCGTTCGGCGGCGCGAAGGGCGGCGTCGTCTGCAGCCCGAAGACGATGTCGGAGGGCGAGCTGCAGCGCATGACCCGCCGGTTCACCTCCGAGATCATCAACGAGATCGGCCCGGAGAAGGACATTCCCGCACCGGACGTCGGCACGGACGGCCGCGTGATGGCGTGGATCTTCGACACGTACTCGATGAACAAGGGCCATTCGGTGCTCGGCGTGGTCACCGGCAAACCGCTGACGATCGGCGGCTCGCTGGGGCGCGAAGAGGCGACGGCGCGCGGCGCGCTCTATTGCGTGCGCGAGGCCGTGCGCAAGAAGCAGATCTCCCTCCAGGGCACGTCGGTCGCCGTGCAGGGCTTCGGCAACGTCGGCTCGTTCCTCGCGAAGTTCCTCGCCGAGGACGGCGCGAAGGTGATCGCGATCTCCGACTCGGCCGCCGGCCTGCACAACTCGAATGGGATCGACGTCCAGGCGGCCTTCGCGCACAAGCGCGAGACCGGGACGCTTGAAGGCTTCCGCGGCGCGGAGCCGATCACGAACGACGACCTGCTGCTGCTCGACTGCGACGTGCTCGCGCCGTGCGCGCTCGAACAGGTGATCACGACGGACAACGCCGACAAGGTCAAGGCGACGATCATCGTCGAGGGCGCGAACGGGCCCGTCACGCCCGCCGCGGACGAGGTCCTCGAGGACAAGGGCGTGCTCGTCCTGCCGGACATCCTCGCCAACGCCGGTGGTGTCATCGTCTCGTACTTCGAGTGGGTGCAGGGCCTCCAGGAGTACTTCTGGAAGGAGGCCGAGGTGAACGCGAAGCTGAACGACATCATCACGCGCGCGTTCAACGAGACGTGGGCGACGATGGAGAGCCGCGGCGTCTCGATGCGCCTCGCTGCCTACGGGCTGGCAGTGCAGCGCGTCGCCGAGGCGACGACGACGCGCGGGATTTACCCGTAGCGCGAGTCGTCCTCTACCACGCGGCCGGCTGCCATCTCTGCGAGAAGGCCCGGGGCGTGCTGGCAGCGAGCGGCGAGCCGTTCGAAGAGGTGGACATCAGCGGCGATCCGGGGCTCGAGGCCGCCTACCGCGAGTGGCTGCCGGTGGTCGAGATCGACGGCGAGCGGGCGTTCGTCTACTTCGTCGATCCGGAGGCGCTTCGCAGAAGGTTGAAGCGCTCGACCTAACGATTCATCCGAGCCTCCGGCTAAGGCAGGCCAGGCCGGCTTAGGCGGAGGCGAACTGATGCGACGCGAGCACGCGAAGCCTGCTCGCGCCGCACGGAAGACCCCAGCCGCCCAACCGACAAGGAGCGCGCGGGCTCGGCCCGCGCGCGTTCCCCGCGAAGCGGCGATATCCCCCTTCCTGCGCCGGTCACAAAGTGACCGGCGCAGCACGCCGCGGGTTCTTGCTACAACGGAATCCTAGTGTCACAAACTCTCGAACAGCGGCCCACAATGCCAGGCGGCGAGCGGCTCACCGTCGGCGTCGCCGCACGCCTGTCGCGCTACCTCCAGGTGCTGTCCCAGGCCAAGAAAATGGGCAAGGAGCGGATCTCGTCCCAGGAGATCGCCGACTACACCAACATCAATGCCACCCAGATACGGCGTGACCTCTCCGCCTTCGGGAAGTTCGGCAAGCGCGGCGTCGGCTACAACATCGACTCGCTGCTGGGCGAGATCCGGAAGATCCTCCGGACGCAGGGCCAGCACAACATCGCCCTGATCGGCGCCGGCCGCCTCGGACAGGCGATCGCGAGCTCCCCGATCTTCGCCGAGCACGGCATCAACATCGCCGCCGTCTTCGACACCGATCCCGAAAAGGTCGGGCGTACGGTCGGGCACGTCCCCGTCAGCGACTACGGGCGCCTTGCCGACGCTATCCGCGAGAAGAACATCATCGTCGGCGTCGTCGCGGTGCCGGCCGACAACGCGCAGCGCGTGGCGGATGATCTGGTCGGGTCGGGGATCAAGATCATCTTCAACTACTCCGAAGCGCTGCTGGACGTGCCGCAGGACGTGGCGGTGCACACGTCCAACCCGGCGGTCGAGCTGCTCTACGCGCTCTACTTCTATTTGACTTAGGCGCGCAGCGCCCGTCCGCGAAGCGGACCGGTGGAGGGGGTCTGGGGGAACCGGGAGGTTCCCCCGGCGGAACAGACGCAAGGCTTCGATGATGTAGGCGTGCGGATCCTGCTCTGGCACGGCTACCTGCTCGGCGGGACGGGCTCGAACGTCTACACGCGCGCGCTTGCGCGCGAGTGGAGCCGCGCCGGCCACGACGTGATGGTGTTCTGCCAGGAGCCCCATCCCGAGGCGTACGATCTCGGCGGCGCGCAAGTCGCGCGCCCGGACATCGGCGGACTGCTCCCCGTCTTCGTGCTCGACCGCTACGAGGGGCTCGAGGCGAAGCTCCTGCAGGAGTTCACCCGCGAGGAGCGCGAGCGCTATGTCGAGCTGAACGCGGAAGCCGTACGCGAGCACCTTCCCGCGGAGCTCGTCTTCACCAACCACGTCCTGCTCGGCGCGCCTGTCGGCGCCGCTGTCGGCGAGCCCTTCACGGTGAAGGCGCACGGCTCGGAGCTGGAGTACTCGATGCGCGGCAACGCCGAGCTGTCAGCCTGGGGGAGGGAGACGCTCGCGCCGGCGCGCGCCGTCGTCGTCGGCTCCGAGCACATCCGCGAGGTGCTGGATGAGGTCGTCGGCCACGTCGACCGAGTCCACGAGGTGCCGCCCGGCGTCGACGTCGAGCTTTTCCACCCGGAGCCGCGAGCCGAGGCGCTCCACAACCTGATCCGCGCTGCGAGCGAGGATCCGCCGAACCCGGGCAACGCGAACGAACGCCTCCCGGATGACCGGAACGCGGAGCGCTTTGAGGCGTTCTTCGCGACTGACGCGCCCGTCGTTCTCTTCTTCGGGAAGCTGATCCGGAACAAGGGCGTGCACCTGCTGCTCGACGCGGTCCGCGGCCTCGACGCGCGCGCGCTGATCGTCGGCTTCGGCGACTACCGCGAGGAGCTCGAGGCGATGGCCCCGCCCGGCACGCTCTTCACCGGTCCGCTCGAGCATCGCCACCTCGTGCACCTGCTGCCGCTCGTCGACGTGTCCGTCGTGCCGTCGATCTTCCCCGAGGCATTCGGGATGGTCGCCGCCGAGGCCGCGGCCGCGGGCGTTCCGCCGCTCGTCGCACGCCACTCGGGCCTGGCGGAGGTCGCGGCCGGCGTCGAGGCGGAATATCCGCCGGAGCTTCGCGACCTCGCGAGCTTCACCGACGACCTCTCCGAGAAGCTGCAGCGCCTGCTGGAGCTGCCCGCCGAAACGCGGCGCGAGCTCGGGTTGGCCGCGCGCCGGGCGGTCGTCGAGCGGTGGAGCTGGTCGAGCGTGGCCGGGCGGTTGCTAACGCTTCATTTAGGCTAGCGACGTGGGCGACGCCCAGCGTTTGAGCCCGGACGAGCAGATCCGATCGGCTCGCGAGGCGTTCGAGGAAGGACGGGACTTCACGATCGCGGTCGAGGAGGAGTTCGCGCTGCTCGATCCCGCGACACTCGAGCTGACGAACCGCTTCGAGGAGCTGAAGGCTGCAGCACTGGGCACCGACCTGGACGACCATCTGGTCGGCGAGCTGATCGCGTCGGAGATCGAGATCAAGACCGGACGCTGCGACGACTTCCTGCAGGTCGCGGAGCTGATGGCGAAGCGGCGCGACCAGCTGGAGGAGCTCGTCGGCCGGTTCGACGTTGCGCTCGCGGCGACGGGGACTCATCCGTGGAGCCGCTGGCAGGACCAGCGCATCATCGACACGCCCCACTACCGCCGCAACAACGAGATCCTCCAGTACGTCGTCTGGCGCAACAACAGCTTCGGCATCCACGCGCACATCGGCATCCGCGGCGCCGACCGCGCGATCGCCGTGTGCAACGCGTTCCGCAACGTGCTGCCCGAGCTGCTGGCGCTGTCGACGAGCTCGCCGTTCGTCGAGGACGCTGTCACCGGCCTCCACTCTGCGCGCACGGAGATCTTCACGAAGATGTTCCCGCGCTGCGGCATCCCCGATGCGTACGACGGCTGGACGGCGTTCGAGCAGTACGTGCGCTTTCTCTACGAGACGAAGTCGATCGACGAGCACACGCAGCTGTGGTGGAGCGTGCGGCCCCACCTCGCATTTCCGACGGTGGAGGTGCGCATCTGCGACGCCCAGCCCGACCTCGCAGACGCGCAGTCCCTCGCCGCGCTCGTGCACGCCCTGGGCGCGCGCTTCGCGCGCGCAATCGACGACGGCGAGCCGTTGCCGAACCTGCCGAACCGCCTGCTCGAGGAGAACCTCTGGCGCGCGATCCGGTACGGGCTCACCGACGGGCTGATCGACTTCGAGCGCGGCGAGGTCGTCCCGGCGCGCGCGCGCATCGAGGCGCTGATCGAGTGGGTGCTGCCCGTCGCCGAAGAGATCGGCGCCGCGTCCTACCTCTCCGTCCCCGAGGCGAACGCGTCGGAGCGCCAGTACGCGCGGCTCGAGGAGCTCGGGTCGGCGCGCGATGTCTTCGCCGAGCTGGTGCGGCGCCCGCGGGAGCTCGTCGGTGGCTGATCGGGACGAGGAGCTGATCCAGCAGCTCGAGGAGGAGCTGAAGAAGCTCAAGGTCGCCGACCTGCTCGTGCAGACGCTCTACACGGTTTCCTCGCTCGCCTACCGCAGGCTCGCCGAGGAGGACCGCGACCTTGACCAGGCGCGGCTCGCGATCGACGCGTTGGCGGCGCTCGTGCCGGTGCTCGAAGGCTCGGTCGGCGACGACGTCGTGCGGGACTTCAAGCAGGTCACCTCGAACCTCCAGCTGGCCTACGCCGACGCAGCGAAGGAGACGAGCGAGAACGGCTAGCCCGGCCGGCGTCCGAACGAGCCGGCCGCCGCCTAGCCGCATGTGATAGAAACCTGCCCGCGCCGGGGACACTCGGCGCTGACCTTGTAAGGGGGTAGGAACGCTGATCGTCGGGAGCTTCTTCAACGACCACGCCGTGCTGTTCGCGCTCGTCTGCTCGGGCGTCGCGATCGCATACGGGATCTATCTGACGATCTGGCTGCTCCGGCAGCCGGACGGAAACGAACGCATGCGCGAGATCGCGCGTGCCGTCCAGGAAGGTGCGTCCGCCTACCTCAAGCGTCAGTACACGACGATCGCGCTGGTCTCGATCGTCCCCTTCCTCCTGCTCGGCTTCTACCACAAGCTCGGCTGGGGAACTGCGATCGGCTTCCTCGTCGGCGCGGCGCTCTCGGCGGCGGCCGGGTTCATCGGGATGAACGTCGCGGTGCGCTCCAACGTGCGCACCGCGGAGGCCGCGAAGCACGGGTTGAAGCCGGCGCTGAACGTGGCCTTCCGCGCCGGCTCCGTCACCGGCCTCCTCGTCGTCGGCCTCGGCCTGCTCGGCGTCGCGGGCTACTACTGGGTGCTGACGGGGTGGATCGGGAACTCGCAGGAGTCCGCGATCGACGACCTCATCGGTCTCGCATTCGGCGGCTCGCTGATCTCGGTGTTCGCGAGGCTCGGCGGCGGCATCTACACGAAGGCCGCCGACGTCGGCGCCGACCTCGTCGGGAAGATCGAGGCGGGCATCCCGGAGGACGATCCACGCAACCCAGCGGTGATCGCGGACAACGTCGGCGACAACGTCGGCGACTGCGCGGGCATGGCGGCCGATCTGTTCGAGACGTATGCCGTCACGGCGGTCGCGGTGATGCTGCTCGGCCTGCAGTTCCCGTCGTCGAACCTCGCGCTGTATCCGCTCGCGCTTGGCGGCATATCGATTCTCGCATCCGTGATCGGCACGTTCTTCGCGCGCGTCGGCCGGAAGGGCTCGATCATGAACGCGCTCTATCAGGCGGTGATCGTCGCGACGATCCTGTCCGCGATCGGCTTCATCCCGGTGACGACGGCGTTCGACAACGGCAAGTTCGGGTTCGCCGACCTCTACATCTCGGCGATCGTCGGGCTGATCGTGACCTTCCTGCTCGTTGCGATCACGGAGTACTACACGGGAACGCGCTGGGGTCCCGTGAAGCAGATCTCGGCGTCGTCACAGACCGGGCACGCGACGAACATCATCTCCGGGCTCGCCGTCGGCATGCAGGCGACCGCGCTGCCGGTGATCGTGATCGCGGCCGGCATCCTTGTCGCGCACCACTTCGCCGGGCTGTACGGCATCGGCGTGGCCGTGATGGCGCAGCTCTCGATGACGGGCCTGATCGTCGCGCTGGACGCGTACGGGCCGGTGACCGACAACGCGGGCGGCATCGCGGAGATGGCCGACCTCGACGAATCCGTCCGTGCGATCACCGATCCGCTCGATGCCGTCGGCAACACGACCAAGGCCGTCACGAAGGGCTACGCGATCGGCTCCGCTGCGCTGGCCGCGCTCGTCCTGTTCGACTCGTATACGACCGGCCTGCACGACCAGGCCGAACCGGGCAGCGCGCTATCGGCGATCTCCTTCAACCTCAGCGACGCCTGGGTGATCGCCGGGCTGTTCATCGGCGGCCTGATGCCGTTCCTCTTCGCGTCGCTCGCCATGCAGGCGGTCGGTCGCGTCGGCGGCCAGGTCGTCACCGAGGTGCGCCGCCAGTTCCGCGAGAACCCGGGGATCATGGAGGGGACAACGCGGCCGGAATACGGGCGCGCGATCGACATCGTCACAGGCTCGGCGATCAAGGAGATGCTGCTGCCGGCGCTGATCCCCATCCTGTTCCCGGTCGTGGTCGGGATCATCAACCCGCGCATGCTGGGCGGGCTGCTGATCGGGACGATCGTCACCGGCCTCTTCCTCGCCATCGCCATGACCTCCGGCGGCGGCGCGTGGGACAATGCGAAGAAGCTGATCGAGGACGGCGCGTACGGCGGCAAGGGCTCAGAGGCCCACGCGGCCTCGGTCACCGGCGACACCGTCGGCGATCCCTACAAGGACACCGCCGGGCCGGCGATCAACCCGATGATCAAGATCGCGAACATCATCGCGATCCTCATCATCCCCCTCATCATCAGCATCCACGGTTAGTAGCCGCCGAAGGCTCTAGCCTTCGCGCGTGAGCACTCCGCAGCGGAGTGGACGGCGGCGGCGCGCACAGAGGCTCGAGCGCGTGCTCGGCACGCCGGCGCTCTTCGCGACCGCGTACGGCAACGTCGGCTCGTCGATCTACTATGCGCTTGGGCTCGTCGCGGGCATCGCGCTCGGCCTGACGCCGCTCGTCTTCGTCATCAGCGGGCTGATCTTCGCGGCCACCGCCGCGACATACGCCGAGGGGACCGTCCGCTACCCGGAGGCCGGCGGCTCGTCGAGCTTCGCGCGCCACGCGTTCAACGAGCTCGTCTCGTTCGGCGCGGCGTGGGCACAGATGCTCAACTACATCATCACGATCGCCATCTCGGCGTTCTTCGTCCCGCACTACCTGTCGATCTTCTGGGGCCCGCTGCGGGAAAACCCGTGGGACATCGTCGGGGGCGTCGCCGTTGTCGTCGTGCTCGTGCTCCTGAACATCGTGGGGATTCAGGAGGCGGCGCGGCTGAACATCTTCCTCGCCGTCATCGACTTCGCCACGCAGCTGCTGCTCGTGATCATCGGCTTCGTGCTGATCTTCGACCCGCACCTCGTCTTCTCGGCGAACATCCACTGGGGCGTCGCGCCGACGTGGCAGAACTTCTTCCTCGCGATCCCGATCGCGATGATCGCCTACACGGGGATCGAGACCGTCTCGAACCTCGCCGAAGAGGCACGCGACCCGCCGCGCGACATCCCGCGCGCGATCTCCTGGGTGGCGATCGCAGTGTTCGCGATCTACTTCACGCTGCCGCTGATCGCGCTTTCCGCATTGCCCGTGCAGAAGACGGCGCACGGCGGCTACCAGACGCTGCTCGGCCTGCCACCGGACCAGGGCGGGTTCGAGAACGACCCCGTGCTCGGCCTCGTCGAGCATCTCGGGCTGCACGGCTCGGTCCTGCATGCCGCGAAGATCTACGTCGGCATCCTCGCGGCGACGATCCTCTTCATCGCCACGAATGCGGGCGTCATCGGCGCATCGCGCATCACCTATGCGATGTCCACTTATCGGCAGCTGCCGGAGCTGTTCCGGCGGCTGCACCCGAGGTTCAAGACACCGGCGCTGTCCCTCATCGTCTTCGCCGGAATCATCCCGATCGTCGTCCTGCTGCCGGGCCAGACGACGTTTCTCGGCGACATGTACGCGTTCGGCGCAATGCTGTCGTTCACGATCGCGCACCTTTCCGTGATCGCGCTCCGCATGCACACGCGCGACGACGCGGAGGCATTCAAGATCCCCCCGAGCCTGCGCGTCCGCGGCGTCGACTGGCCGCTGTTCGCGCTCTTCGGTGCGATCGGGACCGGCGCCGCCTGGCTCGTCGTCGTGGTGCAGAGGCCGGGCCCGCGCTGGGCCGGGCTCGGCTGGCTCGTGGCGGGGCTGCTCGTGTACGTCGCGTACCGGCGGCTCGTCCTGAAAGCCTCGCTGATGGAGACGATGCGCGCGCCGGTGATCATCGGGCCGGGCGCTGCGCTCGAGTACCGCAACATCCTCGTGCCGGTGAAACCGGGCCGTGAGTCGGAGGAGGCGATCGACTACGCCGCGCGGCTCGCAACCGAGCGCCGTGCCTCGATCGTCGCGCTCGCGGTCATCGTCGTCCCACTCGAGCTCCCGCTCGACACCGACGCAGCTGCAGACGAGGCGCAGCGCGCGGACGACGCGCTCGACGCCGCGAACGCGATCGCCGAGCTCTACGGGGTGAACGTGACCGAGCGCCTCGTGCGCGCCCGCAGCGCCGGGCGCGCGATCGTCGACGAGGCGGCGCGGCGAGACAGCGAGATCATCGTGATGGGAGCGCCTCGGTCGGAGCGGCGCGGCAGGGTCTTGAGCGACACGGTCGACTTCGTGCTGAAACACGCGCCGTGCCGGGTCATGGTCGCGGCGGGGCGCAAGGCAGCCGCGTGAGTTTCTACCGGCGAGGCATCGCGTTCTTCGGCGTGGTCTTCATCGGGATCGGGATCGCCCTGGTCATCGTCACGGCTGCCAACGGCGGCGCGGCCTTCGGGTACGTCGTCGGCGTTCTCTTCGTCGCGCTCGGCCTCGGCCGGCTCTACCTGCTCCGAGCGCGGCGCTAGATTCCGGGCGTGGCGCGCAAGCTGCCCCGCCTGCAACGCGTCCTCGACGCCCCGGCACTCTTCTCGATCGCGTACGGCGAGATCGCCTCGTCGATCTACTTCGCCCTCGGGATCATCGCCCTCCACGCGCTCGGCTTCGCGCCCGCGGTGCTCTTCGCCGCCGGCCTGCTCTTCCTCCTCGTCTCGCTCTCCTACGCCGAGGGCACCGCCGCGATCCGAGAGACGGGCGGCGCCGCGACCTTCGTCCGAATCGCGTTCAACGACTTCTGGGGCTTCGTCACCGGCTGGGTGCTGTTCCTCGACTACCTGATCGTGATCGCGCTCTCGGCTCTGTTCGTGCCGCACTACGTCGCCGGCGCGTTTTTCACCAAGGTGCAACGGCCGTGGGACGTCGTCATCGGCTGCTTCGTCATCGCCGCGATCGGGGTCGTGCGCCTCGTCCACCGCACGCGGCTGCACAAGTGGGCGCTGGTCGTCGCGCTGGTCGACCTCGTGACGCAGCTCCTCATCGTCGGTCTCGGCTTCGCACTGCTCTTCTCGCCGGACGCTCTGCGGGCAGGAACCTCGCTGGGGACATCGCCGACCTGGCATTCGCTCCTCTTCGCGATCCCGCTCGCGATGCTCGCGTACACCGGCCTCGAGACGGTCGCCAACCTCGCCGAGGAGACGCGCCGTCCCGGCCGCGACCTGCCTCGCTCGCTGTTCGGCGCGATCGGGCTCGTCGTCGTCCTGTACGTGGCGATCGCCGTCGTCGCGATCTCGGCATTCCCCGCCGAGCACGGGACGCTGCTCGGCAGCAACTGGCTGCGCGCGCCGCTCGTCGGAGTCGCGGCGGAAATCCGCACACAGGTGCCGAGCTATATCGGCGATCCGTTGCAGGTGTTCGTCGGCCTCTCCGGCGCGCTCATCCTGCTGACCGCCGCCACGACGTCGATCTCCGGCTTCGGGCGCCTGGCGTATTCGCTCGGCGAGCACGGCCAGCTGCCGCGGAAGTTCGGGATGCTGAGGCAGCGCACCCTGGTGGCGCCGCGGTCGATCGTGGCAGCGGCAGGTATCGCGATCCTGCTGCTCGGGGGCACGGCGGTGCTCGCGCACCCGGTGTTCTTCCTCGCGAGCCTCTTCAGCTTCGGCGTGCTGCTTGCGTTCACGGCCGCGCAGCTTGCCGTGATCAGGCTGCGCTTCAGCGAGCCGGACCGGCGGCGCCCCTACCGCGTTCCGCTCACCGTCGGCCGCGTGCCGATCCCGTCGGTCGTCGGCGCAATCCTGACGTTCGCCGTCTGGATCATCGCGCTCGCGACGCACGAAGGCGCGCGCTACGGCGGCGCGGCCTGGCTCGCGATCGGCCTCGTCGTCTATGTCGCCGTCCGCCGCTCGCGGGGGGAAGGCCTGCTCGAGCGCGTCGTCTCGGCCGACGAGCATCGCGGCCTCGCCGAGGCCGAGTTCTCGAAGATCCTCGTCCCGATGAAGCTCGGCGAGATCGGGGAGGAGATGATCGCCACCGCCGTGAAGCTCGCGCAGGACCGCGGAGCTTCGGTCGAGGCGCTGCACGTGATCCGCGTGCCGCTCGAGCTCCCACTCGACGCCGAGCTCATGGAGGAGGAAGAGCGCGCCGAGGCGTCGATCGCCGAGGCGAAGCTGCTCGGCGCCGACCACGGCGTCGTCGTCGAGGGGCGCACCGTCCGCGCGCGTGCGATCGGCCAGGCGATCGTGCAGGAGGCCGCCGAGCAGGGCGCCGACCTGATCGTCCTCGGCTCGTCCCCCCGGTGGCGCCGCCAGTCCCGGTTCTTCTCCCCGACCGTCGACTACGTCCTCAAGAAGGCGCCCAGCGAGGTGCTGATCGTCGCGTTCCCACAAGGGGTCCTGGAAGGCGACGGAGACGGGTCCAGGGGTTGACCGGAGAGCTACGCTGAGCGTGTGAAGCTCATCGTCATCGGCTGCGGCCGGGTGGGCTCGACGATCGCGAAGCGTTTTGCCGCCGAAGGGTGGGACGTGACGGCAGTCGACGAGAAGGAGGCCGCGCTCAACCGCCTCGGAGAGGACTGGACCGGCGGATTCGTCGTCGGCCACGGCATGGACACGGTCGTGCTCCGGAAGGCGGGGATCGAGGACGCCGACGCGGTCGTCGTCAGCACCGACGGTGACAACACCAATCTCGTGATCGGGCAGGTTGCGCAGAAGCGGTTCGGAATCGACTGCACCGTCGTCCGGATCCTCGACCCGGCGCGCGCGCAGTTCTACACGTCGCGCGGC
>JBKOVW010000108.1:0-10153 GCA_046724095.1 Actinomycetota bacterium
CACCGTGGAGGTGGTCGGGCGCATGCGCGACCTGCGGCCCGTGGACGGCGAGGTAGAGGAGCTCGACGCGCGCGGTCTCTGCGCCGTGCCGGGCCTCGTCGACTGCCACACGCACGCGTGCTTCGCCGGCGACCGCGTCGAGGAGTTCGCATTGCGCGCCGGCGGCGCGACCTATGAGGAGCTGCACGCGGAGGGCGGCGGCATCATGGCGACCGTCACCGCGACACGGGCGGCGGGGGAGAGGGGGCTCGCCGACGCGGTGCGCACGCACCGCGCGTGGATGCTGCGAGCCGGCACGACGACGTTCGAGTCAAAGTCGGGCTACGGCCTCGACCGCGAGACCGAGCTTGCGTCTCTGCGCGCGATCGCAGATGCCGGCGGCGTCCCGACGTGGCTCGGCGCTCATGCGGTGCCCCCGGAGTTCGCGGATGCCGACGCGTACATCGACTACGCGCTGTCCGAGGTGCTGCCCGAAGCGGCCGAGCTCGCCGAGGCCGCCGACGTGTTCCTCGAGCGCGGCGCGTTCGACGTCGCCCAGTCGCGTCGCTACCTCGAAGCCTGCGCTGCTGCGGGCCTCGCCCTGCGGCTGCACGGCGACCAGTTCACCGAGCAGGGGGCGGTTGCGCTGGCGATCGAGCTCGGCGCGCGCTCGGTCGACCACCTGGAGGCGACGGGCGACGGCGGCGTGCGCGCGCTCGCGGCGAGCAAGGTGGCGGCCGTGCTTTTGCCGGCGAGCGCGTTGTTCCTCGACCGGCCGATGCCGCCTGCACGCGCGCTCGTCGATGCAGGCGCCGCCGTCGCGCTCGCCACGGACTTCAACCCGGGGAGCGCCTTCTGCGAGAGCCTGCCGATCGTCTGCTCGCTGGCGGCGACGCAGCTCGGCCTCTCCCCGTCGGAGGCGCTCTCGGCCTGCACCGTCAATGCGGCGGACGTCCTCGGCCGGGCCGACCGCGTGGGGCGCCTCGCGCCCGGCTTCGTCGCGGACATCGTCTTGCTCGACGCTCCCGACTGGCGCTACCTCGCCTACCACCTGGGCGGCGACGTCGTGGCGAGGGTCGTGGTCGAGGGCAGACCGGCCGCGTTACCCTAGAGGGGTGCCCACGAAGAAACAGCGCCGGCGGCAGCAGAAGTCACGCCGGCACGAGTACGAATACGTCTACGTCGACGACGAGGGGAACGAGGTCGCCGTCGACCCGGGCGAGCTCCGCGAGGAGAAACAGAACGGCAAAGTGGAGGCGCGCGCAACCAAGGGCGCAAACAGCCGTACTCCGGCGCGCGCGGGTCAGAAGGTGATCGAGCCGCCGTCCTGGAGGCGCGCGGTGAAGCGCGCCGCGATCTGGGCGCCGCTCCTCGTCGTCGCAATGATGCTGATCAACCGGAACGTCTCGCCGATGCAATGGGCGACGTCGGCGCTGTTCCTGGTCGCCTTCTTCATCCCGATCAGCTACTTCACCGACTCGATGGCGTACCGCATGTACCGCAAGCGCATCGACCGGCAGGCGACGACGCCGAAAGCGCGCTAGAGGCTCTCGTCCCCGCCGCGGTAGTGCCCCACGCCGGGCCACGGCGAGAACACCATCAGCAGCCGGGCGCCGGAGTCGCTCGAGATCGAGCGGCGTTCGTCGGGGTCGAACGAGAAGAAGGAGCCTGCCGTTCCGTCGACCGTCTCGCCGCCGGACTCCACTCGCACCGCGCCGTCGATCACGGAGACGAGCGCGCCCTCTTTCACCTGGTGGTCCCCGAGCGCCTGTCCCGGCTCGAGCGCGATCAGCACCGCGCGCGCACCGGGATCCGAGCGCAACACGACGGGCGAACGGCTGCCGCGGGGCGTCTCGATCTCGTTGAGGTTCCAGCGCTGCATTTGCGCGATCCTAAGTGAACCGGCCCCTCGTTAGAGTGGAACGCCCTGTGAGTCTCGTCGTCGATGCATATCCACTCGGCCGTGCCGGGACGAATTGCTACGTCGTGCGCGCGGAGCGCGGCGCGCCCGAGGCGGTTGTCGTCGATCCCGGCGCCGAGGCGGCGCGCCTGCGCCTCGAGCTCGCCGGGTTCGGCACGCGCTGCGCGGCGATCCTGATCACGCACGGGCACTGGGACCACCTTGGCGGTGTCGCCGACCTCGCGGAGGGCACGGACGCACCGGTGCACATGGCCGAGGACGAGCGCACGCTGCTCGAGGACATCAACAGCTTCGTGCCGCAGGGCGTCCACCTGAGGCCGTACACGCCCGACGTCTTGCTCCAGGGCGACGAGACGCTCGAGCTCGCCGGCATCACGTTCGAGACGTTGCGCGTGCCGGGGCACTCGCCCGCACATCTCGCGTACCACGCCGACGGTTGCCTCTTCTCGGGCGACGTCCTCTTCGCCGGCTCCGTTGGGCGCGTCGATCTCCCCGGCGCGGATTGGGACACGCTCGTCGACTCGATCCGCAGGCTCACCGACCGCTTTCCGCCCGAGACGGTCGTCTATCCGGGCCACGGCCCCGAGACGACGCTCGGCGCGGAGCTCGCGCGCAATCCGTTCCTCGCGGAGCTGCGCGCGTGACGCGCTTCGAGGCGCCGCGCGGCACGCACGACATCCTCCCGTCCGAGCAACCGGTCTGGCAGTGGGTGACGGGGCAGATGGAGGAGGTGTGCGCCCTGTACGGCTACCGCCGCATCGACACGCCCGGGTTCGAGGACACGGAGCTGATCATCCGCACCTCCGGCGGCGGCTCCGACGTCGTCCAGAAGGAGACGTACACCTTCCAGGACCGCGCTGGGCGCTCGCTGACGCTCCGCCCCGAGGCCACGGCACCGATCTGCCGCGCGTACCTCCAGAATGGGCTGCACCGCGAGCCGCAGCCGCAGAAGCTGTACACGATCGGGCCGATGTGGCGGTACGAGCGTCCGCAGAAGGGCCGGTACCGCGAGCACTGGCAGCTGTCGGTCGAGGCGATCGGCACCGATGATCCCGCCGTCGATGCGGAGGTGATCCAGCTCTACTCCGAGCTACTGCGTCGCCTCGGCGTCACGCAGTACGAGCTCGAGCTCAACTCGATCGGCGACCGCAAGTGCCGGCCGGCGTACGTCGAGCGCCTTTCTGCGTGGCTCGACGAGCACGACGCGGAGCTCGACGACGAGGCGCGCGCGAAGCGTGCGACCACGCCGCTGCGAGTGTTCGACGTGAAGAGCGAGCGCGTGCAGGCCGTCCTCGCCGGCGCTCCGAAGATCGGCGAGTCGCTCTGCGACGAGTGCCGCGAGCACTTCGAGCGCGTGCGCGCGTTTCTCGACGCGTACGGCGTCGTGTACGAGCTCGCGCCGGCGCTCGTCCGAGGACTCGACTACTACACGCGCACGACGTTCGAGTTCAAGGACGAGGCGATCGGCGCCAAGGACACGATCTGCGGCGGCGGACGCTACGACGGCCTGATCGAGGAGATCGGCGGCTCGCCGACGCCGGGAATCGGCTTCGGCGCCGGCGTCGAGCGCCTCATCCTCTCCGTCGGCGACTCGGAGCGCGACGCGCCGCACGTCGATGTGTTCTTCGTATGCCAGGAGACCGCGGACCGGGAGCGCGTGCTGCCGCTCCTCTCCGAGCTGCGCCGGCGCGGGCTGCGCGCCGACATGGACTACGGCGGCCGCTCGCAGAAGGGACAGCTGAGCCAGGCCGGCCGGCTCGGCGCCGGGTGGACTGTGATCGTCGAGGACGGCAGCGCGACGGTGCGTGAGCCCGGACGCGACGACTGGACGACGCAGCTCGACGAGCTTGTCGACAGGATCGCGGGATGAACCGCTGGCGGGACCTCTATTGCGGCGACCTGCGGCCCGACGACGTCGGCCGCACGGTCGCGGTCTCCGGCTGGGTCGGGCGCCGGCGCGACCACGGCGGCCTGATCTTCATCGACCTGCGCGACCACATCGGCCTCGTGCAGCTCGTCGTCAACCCGGAGCGCTCGCCCGAAGCCGCGCAGGCCGCGCACGCGATCCGCTCCGAGTTCGTAGTACGAGCGAGCGGGGAGGTAGTGGCACGCGCACCCGACGCGGTCAACCCCAACATCGCGACCGGCGCAGTCGAGATCCAGGTCGACGAGCTGGAGCTCGTCGCGCGTTCCGAGCCGCTGCCGTTCCAGCTCGACGACGACAACGTCGAGGAGCCGCTCCGCCTGCGCTACCGCTATCTCGACCTACGCCGCGAACGCATGCAGCGCAACCTGCGCCTCTCCGCGACCGTGATCCGCGCGATTCGCGACTCGATGGAGGAGCAGGGCTTCATCGACATCTGGACGCCGACGATGACGCTCGGCACGCCGGAGGGCGCGCGCGACTTCCTCGTGCCCGTTCGCCTCCAGCCCGGGAGGTTCTTCGCGCTCGCGCAGTCGCCGCAGCTCTTCAAGCAGACGCTGATGATCGGCGGGCTCGACCGCTACTACCAGATCGCGACGTGCTGGCGCGACGAGGATCTCCGCGCCGACCGACAGTTCGAGTTCCGGCAGCTGGACCTCGAGCTGGCCTTCCCGACGCGCGAGGACGTGATCGACGTGCTCGAGCGCGTGGTCGTCGCGTCGTTCGAAGCGGTCGGTCGTACTCCGCCCGAGCGGCCGTTCCCGCGCCTCTCCTATGACGAGTCGATGCTGCGCTACGGCACCGACAAGCCGGACACGCGCTTCGGCCTCGAGATCCAGGACGCAACGGAGGTCACGCGCGCGTCCGAGTTCGGCGTCTTCAAGAACGCGGAGTGCGTTCGCTTCCTCGCCGCGCCGGCGGTCTTCTCGCGCGCAGAGCTGCAGCGGCTCGAGGAGTTCGCGAAGGAGTGGGGTGCCAAAGGCCTCGCGTACATCGTCGTCGAGGAGTCCGGAGAGGTGCGCTCGCCGATCACGAAGTTCCTGTCGGCGGACGAGCTCGCCGCCTTCGCGGCGCCGCCGGGATCAACGGTCCTCTTCGGCGCCGACACGCCGGCGATGGTCGAGCGCGTGCTCGGAGCGCTCCGCAGCGAGCTCGGCGAACGCCTCGGGCTGATCGACGCCGACCGCAACGACCTCCTCTGGGTGATCGACTTCCCGTTGTTCCTGAGGGACGAGGAGACCGGCCGATGGACGTTCGTCCACCATCCCTTCACGAGCCCGCTCGAAGGCCACGAGGACCTGATCGAGAGCGACCCCGGCACTGCGCTCAGCCAGCACTACGACCTGATCTGGAACGGGTGGGAGCTCGGCTCCGGCTCGATCAGGATCCACCGCGAGGAGGTCCAGGAGCGCGTCTTCCGCGCAATGGGGATGAGCGACGAGGAGGCGCAGGCGAAGTTCGGCTGGTTTCTCGAAGCCCTGCAGATGGGCGCGCCACCGCACGGGGGCTTCGCACTGGGGATCGAGCGCTTCGTCGCCCTGTTCGCCGGCGAGGCGAACATCCGCGAGATCATCCCGTTCCCGAAGACGGCGAGCGGCTCGGACCCGCTCACCGGCGCGCCCGCGCCGACCACGGAGGAACGGCTGTCCGAGCTCGGAATCAGACTGCGACCGAATCCGGCCTAAAGCGCATTAGGGCACGGCCGATGAAACCTGTACTTTTCTCACGTATGGCCGCACAGGAACCCGGACAACAGCCGTCTCTGACCGCCCTCCCGCGGCTCGAGGATCTGCCGCGCAAAGGCGAGGGCTACGACGCCGACGCGGTGAGCGCGGCCTTCGAAGCGTTCCGGCGCCATTCCGCGCAGCTGCAGGCTCAGCTCCGCGTGCTGCAGGCGGCCAGCCGCAGCGGCCAGTCGGTCGAGCCGACCGGTCACGCCGTGCGCATGGACGCGCTGCACCTCATCCGTTCCGCCGCGGAGTTCGCGGACACCGTCGAGGCCGACGCACAGCGCGCCTCCGAGGCGCAGCTCGCGAAGACGGAGGAGGAGGTCCGCCGCCGCCGCCGCGAGCAGCAGGACCGCGACGCCGAGATCGAGCGGTACCGGCAGGAGAGCGAGCGCCAGCGGGCGGAGGTGCTGAACGCCGCGCGCAACGAGGCGCGCGAGCTGCTCGCGAACTCGAACCGCGACGCGACGCAGGAGCTGCGCGAGTCGGAGGCGAAGGGCAACCGCCTGCTCGAGCAGGCGCGGCATCAGGCGACAGAGCTGACGAATGCAACCCGCGCCGAGGTCGAGCAGACCCTCGAGTGGGCCCGGGCACAGGCGGCCGCGATCCTCAGCCGCGCGCAGACCGGAACCGAGCAGCTGCTCGCCGCGGCCGGCCTCGGCGAGAAGGAGATCGGCCGCGTCGCCGAGTCGATCGTCGAGGCCGCGAAGGGATCGATCGAAGCAACGCGCACGCCGCCCGCGGCGGCGCGCCCGGCGGCAGCTCAGCCGACGCCGCCGCCGGTCTCGTCCGAGCCGGCCGAGGAAGCCGAAAAGCCCACGGCCGCCGAGGACGAGTCGCAGGACGAACAGCAGCCGTAGGATCCGCACGTGGTCCTCGGCCCGCGGTTTCTTCTCGAAGCGGGATTCATCGTTGCCGTCGCCGTCGTCGCGGGACTCGCCGACCTCTCCACGTGGGCGATCATCGGCGTCGTCGCAGCTGCGTGGATCATCGTCGCCCTCGTCGAGATGGCGGTCTGGGCGCTGCGCGCGCCCAGACGGGGCATGACCGCAAAGGAGCCTGAGCCGGAGCGCTTGCCGGAGCCCGCCGTCGCGCAGCCCGAGCCGGTCCCCGCGCCCGAGCCGCCGACGATTGCCGCGGCGCCTCCGCCGCCGGCGCCTGTAGCCGCGCCGGAGCCCGCACCCGAGCCGGAGCCGGAACCCGAGCCGGCGGTTGCGTACCTCCCGGCGAACGAGGAGCCGCGGGAGTGGAACCTGTGGGAGCTCGAGCGCGTCGCCCGCGAGAACACGACCGACGACGTCGAGACGAACGAGGAGCGCGCCTACCTCCTGATGTACCTGCGCGAGTTCGCGGGCCCCGACGGCACGCTGCCGGCAGACTTCGACGGGCTCGTCCGCGACGCATTCGGTGACCTGCTGCGCGTCGTCGCCCTGTGAGCCCGACGTTCGTCCGCCGCGCGGTCTGGCTCGTCGGCATCTGCTTCGTCGCCGCCATCGCGGCGGTCGCGATCACGCGCCGGGGCGACGACAGCTCGAAGAAGAACCTTCCGAGCGCCGTCCCGGTTCCCGGCACGGAGAACGGCTACTACACCGGACGAGCGGCTCCGTACTCGCCGTCGGCCGGTCATCCGCGAACAGCCTGCGGGCAGCCGTTCACCGACAAGACCCAGGGCGTCGCCCACCCCGTCTTACCGTGCGGCGTCCGCGTGTACATCCGCTTCCACGGCAAGGAGGTCCTGACGCAGGTGATCGACCGGGGCCCGACTGTCCCGGGCCGCGACTTCGACATCACGAAGGCGCTCGCGAACCGGCTCGGCCTCCATGGCCCGCAGACGATCCAGTGGCGGTTTGCCAAGTAGCGGCTACTGTGAGCGAGCCCGATCCTGTTCGTGGCTCGCGCATTCCAACGTAGAACCAACACCACTGCTGAGGGAGCCCGCGTCCGGCGAGGCGTTTCGCCGAAACCGGCACGGCACCCACCTGGTAAGTCCAGGTTCACAGCGGGCGTGGGCCACGGCAGGATGGGGCGCTAACGTGACTCCGTGATCCAGCTTCTCGGAGACTCTGCGCGCGGGTCTGAGTTCGCGTTCGTTCGCCTCACCGTCGACGGCGACCGCATCGTCGACGCCGACGCGGCCGGCCTCGAGCGCCGGCTTGCCGGGCTGACGCTGCTCGAGGCGGCCGCAGTCGGGGGCGAGACGCTTGCGGTCGACGCGCTCGCGAACGCGCTCGGGCCGGCGTTTCGCGCGCCGCACTCTCCGGGACGCGTAGCGGTCGCGATGAGCGGCGGCGTCGACAGCGCCGTCGCGCTGCTGCGCTCGCTGCCGAACGCGATCGGCGTGACGCTTCGCCTGTGGCTCGATCCCGAAGGGCCCGACGCGGAGCGCGCATGTTGCTCGCCGGAGGCCGTGATCGCCGCGCGCGAGACGTGCCATGCGCTCGGCGTGCCGCATGTCACGCTCGACCTGCGCGAGGACTTCCGGCGCGCCGTCGTCGACCCGTTCGTGCGCGGTTATGCCCGCGGGGAGACGCCGAACCCGTGCATGCGCTGCAACGGCGCCTTTCGATTCGGCCGCCTGCTCGCCTTCGCGCGCCGCGCGGGCGCCGACGTGCTCGCCACCGGCCATTACGCGCGCATCGTCGAGCACGGAGGACGGACGCTGCTCGCGCGTGCCGCGGACCCGCAGAAGGATCAGTCGTACATGCTCGCACGGCTCGACCCCGCCAAGCTCGACCGCATCGTGTTCCCACTCGGCGAGCAGACGAAGGACGCGACCCGGGCGGAGGCCGAGCGCGCCGGCCTCGCCGTCGCGCGACGCGGCGAGAGCCAGGAGGCGTGCTTCCTCGCGGGCGACGACTACCGGTCGTTCCTCGGCCGTCACGGGCTCGACACGCGCGAGGGCGCGATCGTCGCCGAGGACGGCCGCGAGCTCGGCCGCCACGGCGGGCACTGGCGCTTCACGCCGGGGCAACGGAGGGGCCTCGGCGTCTCCGGGCCGGAGCCGCTCTACGCGCTGCGCTCGGACGCGCGGACCAACACCGTCGTGGTCGGCCCCCGCACGTCGCTCGCGCGGACATCCGTCGACGTGACGGGCCGGCTGTACGTGCCGGTGGAGTGCGCTGACGTCAAGCTTCGCTACCGCTCAGGGGCGATGCCCGCTCGCGTCCAGCCGGTTCGGCGAGGCTTCCGGCTGGAGCTCGACGAGCCCGCCTACGCCGTGGCCCCGGGCCAGGCGGCCGTCCTCTACGACGGCGACGTCGTCGTCGGCGCAGGCCTGATCCGAACCAGTGCCTAACATTCAGACCGGAACCACGACTCTCCCTTCTTCGTTGTACGTAGGGGTCGGACTGGAGGGACACGTTGAGCGGTGACGAGATTCAGCTGATGCTGCCTGCAGACGAGGCATTTCACCGGGTTGCCCACCTGGTCCTGGGCGGCCTCGCCGTTCGTTTGAACCTCACCTTCGAGAGCCTGGAGGACCTCGAGCTGGCACTCGACGCGCTGCTCGAGCGGACGAAGACGGACGACGGCGTCACCCTGCGCGTGCGCGTGCTCGACGGTGAGCTGAGGACGGTCGTCGGCCCGTTCGCGTCCGTGCGCTCCGAGCTCGAGCAAGGAGGCGCCGCCTCGCTCAACCTGTCGCGCATCCTCGGCGCCGTCTGCGACAGCGTCGAGATCTCCGACCATGACGGCTCCGAGTGGGTGGAGCTGACGAAGCGCGTTCAGACGACGAAGGGCGCGCCTGCATGAACGAGTCGGACAAGGTTCTCCTGCGGCGCTACCACGAGGAGGGCGACCTCCAGGCGCGCGAGCGGCTGATCGAGCAGTACATGTCGCTCGTGCGCTCGCTCGCGCGGCGCTACTCGTACCGCGGCGAGCAGCTCGAGGACCTCGTCCAGATCGGCGCTATCGGGCTCATCAAGGCGATCGACCGTTTCGACCTGAACCGCGGCGTCGAGCTGACGACCTACGCGACGCCGAACATCATCGGCGAGATCAAGCGCCACTTCCGCGACAAGGGCTGGTCGGTACGCGTGCCGCGCGGCCTGCAGGAGCTGAACGTGCAGCTCTCGCGGCTCGTCGAGCAGCTGACGGTACAGCTCGGACGGTCGCCGACGATCAGCGAGCTTGCGAAGGCGGCCGGGACGGAAGAGGAAGAGGTGCTGGAGGCGCTCGAGTCGGGTCGCGCGTACTCGTCGCTGTCGCTCTCGTCGGGCGGCGGGCAGGAGGACGGGGAGGAGCTCGATCCGCTCGAGTCGATCGGGACGGAGGAGCACCAGTACGACGTGTCGGAGGACCGAGCGGTGCTCGCGCCCGGTTTTCGCGTCCTGGACGAGCGGGAGCGCAAGATCCTGCACCTCCGCTTCTTCGAAGGGCTGACGCAGTCGCAGATCGCCCAGCAGGTCGGGATCTCGCAGATGCACGTCTCCCGCCTGATCCGGCGCTCGCTCGAGAAGATCCGCGAGGAGATCGCCGCCGAGGAGGAGGTGCCGGAGCGCAAGGCCGCACGTCGTTGAGCACCAACGACGAGGCGTTCGTGCGGGAGCAGTACGCGACGCCCGACAATCTCCGCGCTCGTAAGTCGGCGTACGAGAACGCCGA
>JBKOVW010000405.1:0-7015 GCA_046724095.1 Actinomycetota bacterium
GCTCGCGTGGCGCGGCGCGAGCTTCGCGCTACGGCGTTCGTTTCTTTGGCGTCGCCGTCACCCGGTGCTTCGCGGCTAGCCTCCGGCGCTGCAGCGCGAGGATCTGCGGCGCGCGGCGGCCGTGCCACGCCTGGACGATGCCGTTCAGCGTGAAGAAGTAGTGGCGGTCGGTGACGATGCCGGGCGAGTACTTGCCGATCGCGAGGTGCCACATGACCCTGCCGTCCGCGGCACGCAGCGCGTACGTGTTGCGCTCGAGGTTCGAGATGAAGACGTACTTGCCGGCGACGAAGGCAGGCCCGAGGAAGCGGCCGCCCAGGTGCCGGCTCCAGATCACCCGCCCGGTGCTCGCGCGCAACGCGCGGACGCGCCCGTCGAACCCGCCGAAGAACACGCGCCCGTGCGCGACCGCGGGCGTCGCGTAGCCCCACGAGTTGACGCTCGATCGCCAGATCACATGACCGTCGCTGGCCGAGAGCGCGTAGACGCCTCCGGAACGGGAGATCGTGAACAGCCGCTTCCCGTCCGTCGAGGCGCTTGCGTAGAAGCTCGCATAGCGGACGAAGTCCCTGCTCAGGTACTTGCTCCAGATCTTGTGGCCGTTGTCACGGTTCAGGCGCCAGATCGACCCGGCGTACGTCGTGACGAAGATGCTGTTGCCGAGAATGGACGGGCTGGAGTTGATGCGGCCGCCCGTGTTGTAGGCCCATTTCACGTGGCCCGTGCGCGTGTACACGCAATACAGCCGTCCGTTGGTCGCGCCGAAGTAGACGAGCCGGCGGACCGCAACGGGCGAGGATTCGACCTTGCCCGCCACCTTGAGCCGCCACAGGCGCCGTCCGTTGAAGCGGTTGTACGCCGTGACATATCCGTCGTGGGACGACACGATCAGGCGCGGCCCGGCGATCGCGGGCGTCGACGGCTTGCGCCCGCCCTGCTTCTGCCAGATGACGGTGCCGTTGTGCGAGTTCAGCGCGACGGTCTTCCCGCCGAACGTGTTGACGTAGAGGATGCCGCTGCAGTAGCTCGGCGGGTACTCGATGTAGCTGCCGAGGCCGACTGACCAGAACCGGCGGTAGGGCAGGCCGATGTCGATCGAGGGGCGCGAGAGCGTGCGCTGGGGGTTGCCGCCGAAGTTCAGCCAGCAGCGCTTGTCGTCGACGAGGTAGTAGCCCTTTTTCCGCTTCGGCTGTGTGATCGCCCGCGTGTCGGCCGTGCCGACCTCCGAGACGCCCTTCAGCTCGGTGTCGAGCTTTCCCGAGGGACGCTCACGGGCTTTGAAGTAGACGGCGACGGCGGCACCGGCGACGAGGAGCCCGAGGATTGCGAGACTGAGGAGGATCCATCGACGCACCCGGCGTGGGCAAGTGTGCCAGCGGCGCCTGCTGTCATGACGGCTGTAGCCCACGCGGCCACGCCGATGACGCCCCAGGCGACAGGGTCCTCGAAGAAGCCGGCATAGAAGAGGGAGTGGACGAACAGGGCCAGGAAGACGGACGCCGCGCCGAGCCCAAGCGCGCGGTTTCGCTGCGTGACCAGATACAGGAGCCGCGCGGTCGCGGCCATGAGCGCGACGTAGACGACGAAGCCGACGATGCCCAGCTCGGCCGCGACGGTCAGCGGCGTGGTGTGTGATTTGTCGCGTTTGGCGGAGAGCTGCGTCTTCGCCTCCTCCCTGCTCGCCTGCGGCTGGCCGCCGACGCCGACGCCGACGAGCGGGTGGTGCTCGAACGCGATCCACGTTACGCGCGCGAGCCGCGTGCGGCCGCTCGTCGCCTGGCGCGCGGAGTCGCTCACAGCTGTTGCCGCGACGAAAGCGGCGCCGGCGAGCACGCAGACGGCCGCTCCCACGACCAGCACGCGGCGCAGCTGCGGCCCCCCGAGCACAAACGAGACGGCGACTGTGACCGCGAAGAGCGCGGCGAAGCTCGACTGCGAGTACGCGGGCAGCATTCCCAGGAACAGAAATGCGATCAGCGCTGCGGCGAGCCAGAAGCGCACCCGCGCGAGCCACAGCGCCACGAGCAGCACGCCGATCGCGATCACGACCTGCCGCCCGAAGACGCTCGGATCCTTGAACAGCGACGTGACGCGGAAGTACGACGTGTACGCGTTCGCACGCTCGACGTCGCTCGCGAGGAGGTGGCCGTGCGTGAGACGCTGGACGAGCGCAACGGCCGAGAAGAGCGTCCCCAGCGCGACGAGCGTGACGGCCAGGGCACGCGGGTGCCATGCGCGGTACGGCGAGCGGACGACGACTACGACGAGCGCGGAGAAGGGGAAGAGGAAGAAGAGCAGCTCGATGCTCCCCGCCCGCAGGTCGTGTGTCCAGAGCAGCGACAGGCCCGTGTAGAAGACGAACGCCGCGGCGGGATAGGCGATCAGCCGCGGCAGCGTACGGTCGGCCTGTCCACGGGCGGCGCGCACGACGAGCGCGAGCACCGACGCGGCGAGCACGACGTAGAGCGGATCGAGCAGGTACGCCTTCTGCGTCCCGACCGAGGTCGAGATGCGAAAGGGCGCGGCGGCGAGGAGTGCGACGGGCACCGCGACCGGCCAGCGCACGAACGCCCACGCGATTGCGGCGATCACGAGCACGCCGAAGACGAGCGCGGCGAGATGGGTCGCCGGCGTGACGAACCGCTTCAGGTCGTGCCCGGGAATGAGCGCAACCGCCAGCATGGCTTCGCCGGCGGCGGTGATGCCGAGCCCGGCCAGCAACTCCACGCGCGTGCGCGAGAGGAGCAAGATCGCCGCGCCGACGGCGCCGACGACAGCCGCGAGCTGAGCCAGGTCGCCGTGGGGCACGGGCATGAAAGGCCAAGACTACGGCGCTCGTATCGATCCAAGCCGTTGGACCGGTCATTTCAGACGGCACCGCGAGCGGTGCCGTAGGGAGGTCGTGATAGGAAAGGCCGCGTGATCGGCGCCTGGCAACGCGTGCTCGTCCTCGCGCCGCACACGGACGACGGCGAGTTCGGCGCCGGGGGCACGATGGCACGGCTCGTCGAAGGGGGCGCGGAGGTGCGCTACGTCGCCTTTTCGATCGCGACCCGCTCACTGCCCGAGGGCTTTCCGCCCGACACGCTGGCCCGCGAGGTTCGCGAGGCGACGGCGGAGCTCGGAATCGAGCCGGGGAATCTGACCGTCCACGACTTCGACGTCCGCACGTTCCCCGAGCACCGGCAGGACATCCTCGAGCTGCTCGTGGCTTTATGGGAAGAGTGGCGGCCCGACGCGGTCTTCCAGCCGAGCCTGCACGACATCCACCAGGACCATCAGGTGATCGCTGCGGAGGGGCTGCGCGCCTTCAAGCGCACCACGCTCCTCGGCTATGAGATCCCGTGGAACAATTTCGACTTCGCCTATCAGGCGTACGTCTCGCTCCAGCAGCCGCATGTCGAGAAGAAGGTCGCGGCGCTGGCGAAGTACGAATCTCAGCAGCATCGGCGCTACAGCGATCCCGAGTACATCCGCAACGTCGCCAGGACGCACGGGATCAACGTGAACCGCGAGTACGCCGAGGTGTTCGAGGTCTACCGGGTGGTCGTGGCGTAAAGGTCTCGGCCTCGAATGCCGAATTCCGTCGGCATGAGGCAGCTTTTCAACACGTCCGTCGGCGCCGTCGAGGTCCTCGTCGACCGCGAGAGCGACACGATCTCCGTCTACCGCTTCGACGCCGAGCACCGGCCCGTCGCCGCCGCGATGGAGAGCTGGGGCCACGTCGACCTGGTCGACGTGCTCAACCGGCAGGCGGGCGTCCCGCTCTCCGAAGCGACGACGATCGCCGCGCAGCTTCGCGAGCACGTCACCCCCGCCTCGTTCACGGAGCGGCTGCAGGTGAGCAAGCGCGAGCGCGGGTGGACCAACCTGGAGAACGCAGGCATCCCGCTGCGCTTCGTCGCGGTCGTGCTCGACGCTCTGATCGTCTTCGTCCCGCTCTTCTTCGTCGTCGGGCTCATGAGCGGCGGCGGCTACAAGAACCACGTCAACGGGCAGACGAACGTCGGTATCGATCTCGACGGCGGCGCGTTCCTGCTGCTGCTCGCGCTCACCCTCGGCTACTACATCGTCTGCGAGAGCGCGACCGGCGCGACGCTCGGCAAGCGCATCGTCGGGATCCGCGTCGTCGGCGAGGACGGCGAGGCCGTCACGTTCGGCGCCGCAGTCGTGCGCAACCTCGTTCGCGTCGTCGACGCGCTGTTCTTCTACTTCGTCGGCTTCATCTCCGCGATCCTCTCGCAGCGCGGGCAGCGCCTCGGCGACCGCGCCGCGCACACGATCGTCGTCCGGCGCTAAGGCGCCGACTCGGCGGCGCCGCATAGAGGCCGTTCGCGCTGTGCGCGGACGGCCGTCTCACACCGCGCGTTGGTTCGCGGACGTCTGGGTCAGACCGACGCCGGGCTAGGCGCCGACTCGGCGGCGCCGCATAGAGGCCGTTCGCGCTGTGCGCGGACGGCCGTCTCACCCCGCACGTTGGTTCGCGAACGTCTGGGTCAAAACCGACGCCGGGCTAGGCAGCTACAACCGGCGCGACGGCGTCGTCGATCTCGCGGAGCGTCGCGTCGTCGAGCTCCACCCCGGACGCGGCGGCGTTGTCCTCGACCTGCTCCGGCCGGCTGGCGCCGACGATCGCGCAGGCGACCTCCTCGCGGCGCAGCACCCAGGCGAGCGCGAGCTGCGCCATCGTGATGCCGAGCCCGTCCGCGATCGGCCGTAGGACTTGCACCGCCTCGAGCACGTCGTCGTCGCGGAAGCGGTCCATCGCCCAGCCCATGTCCCGCGAGGCCGCGCGTGTGCCGGGCGGCGGCGCCTCGCCGGGCCTGTACTTGCCCGTCAGCGCGCCCTGCGCGAGCGGCGACCAGACGATCTGCGAGATGCCGTTCGCCGCACACAGCGGGAAGACCTCGCGCTCCGGCTCACGCCAGAGGATCGAGTATTGCGGCTGGCTGGAGACGAACTTCTCGACATCTGCGAGCTCGAGCGCGGCGTCGATCCGGTCTGGCGGCCACTCGCTGAACCCGAGATAGCGGACCTTGCCCTGGCGTACGACCTCCGTCAGCGCCTCCATCGTCTCCTCGAGCGGCGTGTCCCAGTCGTAGCGGTGGCACTGGTAGAGGTCGACGTACTCCGTCTTCAGGCGCAGCAGCGAGAGATCGAGCTGCTTGAAGACCTGCTCGCGCGACAGCCCCCTGTCTCCGTTCATCGGCCAGAACAGCTTCGTCCCGAGGATGTATGAGTCGCGCGGCCGGCCGGCGAGAACCTCGCCGAGGAATGACTCTGCCGCGCCGCGGGCATACACGTTCGCCGTGTCGATGAAGTTGATCCCGACCTCGAAAGCCTTCGCCACGCACGCCTCCGCCTGCTCGCGCGCGACGCCGCCGCCGTACGTCAGCCACGAGCCGAGGCTGATCTCGGAGATCTCGAGGTCGCTCGAGCCAAGGCGGCGGTAGTGCATAAGGAAGCTCTACCATCCGGCGCCGTGCGAACGCGCCGCCTCGGAAGGAACGGCCCCGAAGTCTCGGTCGTCGGTCTCGGCACCAACAACTTCGGCGGCCGGGTCGACCTGGCGGGCACGCGCGGGGTGGTCGACGCGGCGCTCGACGCCGGGATCACGCTCTTCGACACCGCGGACGTGTACGGGAACAAGGGCGGCAGCGAGTCCTTCCTCGGCGAGGTCCTCGAGGGGCGTCGCGAGCAGGTCGTGGTCGCGACCAAGTTCGGTCACGACATGGGCTACGGCATCGAGCCGCGCGGCTCGCGGGAGTACATCCGGAAGGCGATCGACGCTTCGCTGGAGCGACTGCGCACGGACTACGTGGACCTCTACCAGTACCACCGCCCCGACGGCGTGACGCCGTTCGCGGAGACGTTCGGCGCGCTCGACGAGCTCGTGCAGGAGGGCAAGGTGCGGTACGTCGGCCACTCCAACCTCGAGGCGTCGCAGGTCGAGGAGGCCGACGAGCTCGCGCGCGAGCACGGTTGGGCCCGGCCGGTGAGCGCCCAGAACCGGTACTCGCTGCTGCATCGCGCGCCCGAGGAGGATCTGCTCCCCGTCTGCGAGCGGCTCGGTCTCGGCGTGCTGCCGTACTTCCCGCTCGCGAGCGGCCTGTTGACGGGCAAGTACAAGCGGGGCGCACCGCGGCCCGAGGGGACGCGCCTGTCCGATCGAGACGATGTCTTCGACGACGCGACGTTCGACCGGCTCGAGGCGTTGGAGGGATTCGCGGCGCAGCGCGGCGTCTCGCTCCTCGACGTGGCGATCGGCGGGCTGCTCGCACAGCCGGCCGTCGGTTCGGTGATCGCCGGCGCGACGAAGCCCGAGCAGGTGTGCGCCAACGCGGCCGCCGGCGAGTGGCAGCCTTCCGACGCGGACCTGGCGGCGCTGAACGCGCTCCGCTAACGTGAGCAAGCGTTGTCCATTTGGCTTTCGAAGGAGGTGAATCGGTTGCTCACGGTGTCGGTCATCCAGCTTGACCTTGCTCACCGACCCCTCAGTGAGCGCGATTCACACCTGTAGTTCAACCGACCGGCAGTGCCGGTCCTAGAAAGCCGAAGGAAATGAACACCGAGCTCGAAACGCTCAACCTGGTCCTGCACGAGGAGCTCAACCTCGTCCATCTCAGCTGGTCCCGTCTCGCCGACGCCGCCGTGCGGGAAGGTCTCGCGCACCACACGACCCTGCACTGGGCGACCAGCGCCGAGTCGCTGCGTGCCGTCGACGAGCTGACGCTCGCGAGCGGCTCCTGGGAGCGCGGCGAGTGCGCGCTCGTCGATCTCAGCGAGCTCGTCGAGCGGCGCTGCCTGGCGTACATCCGCCTCGCGCGCGGCAACTTCTCCGCGTGGATCGCGGCCGGCGAACGCGGCGCGTTCGCCGACGCCGAGCAGCTGCTCGAGCGTCGCTTCCCGCGTGCCGTCGCCACCGAGGAGCACGAAATCCCCGTTCGCTTCTGGGCCAACAACTACTCGCGGTCGCGCACGATCGCCGTCCAACCGTGGCCGGAGATCGCCGGCA
>JBKOVW010000268.1:0-3147 GCA_046724095.1 Actinomycetota bacterium
GAGACGTCCGAGCCCGCGTTCGGCTCCGTCAGCGCGAACGAGGTCAGGAGCACCTCCTCGATCAGCGGCGCCAGCCAGCGGCGCTTCTGCTCCTCGGTGCCCGCGACGACCACCGGCCCGTGGCCGAGGCCGTTGGCGGCAATCGCGGTGCCGATGCCGGAGCAGCCCCAGCAGAGCTCCTCGCCGACGAGCATCCCCTCGAACGCGCCGAGCTCGAGCCCGCCGTATTCCTCGGGGACGTGCAGGTTCATCAGGCCCAGCTCGTGGGCCTTCGCGATCACGTCCGCAGGGTGCGTCGAGCGCTCGTCGTACTCCTTCTCCCTGGGGCGGATCTCTCGCTCCGCGAAGTCGTGCGCGAGCTCGCGCAGCGCCTTCTGCTCGTCGGTCAAGCCGAACGAGACGCCGTCGGCCGTGCGTTGCTCTAGGGTCGCCATCTGTCGACGAAGAGTAGCTTGATTGACTAGTCAGTCAATTCCGCGCCGGTCGTACCGCTGGGTCGCTGCGCCGCTGGCGATGTTCGCTCTCTTCGCGCTCACCGCCGGACTGCTCGCGGCGCACGATCCACGCTCGAAGGGCTACTTCCGGCTCTTCTTCGAGGACCCGGTCCACCTGAAGGCGGGCTTCGCGTCGGCTGCCGCCGCGCTCGCGTGCTTCCAGGTCTTCTCGGCGACGTGGATCTTCGGGAAGCTGCCGTGGCGCAAGCCTGCGTGGGTCAATCCGGCCCACCGCTGGTCGGGCCGGCTGGCGTTCGTGTTCACGCTTCCTGTCGCGTACCACTGCATCTTCAAGCTCGGCTTCCAGCACTCGAGCACGCGCGTGCTCGTGCACTCGCTGCTCGGCTGCTCCGTCTACGGCGCCTACGCGGCGAAGGTGACCATCGTCCGGCTGCGCCGCTTTCCCGCCCCCGTGCTGCCGATTGCCGGCGGTCTGCTGTTCGCGGTGCTGATCGGCGTCTGGTACTCGAGCGCCGTGTGGCTGTACACGCGGAACGCGGCGGCGGCGAGCACGGGTGCCGTGACGGGCGCCCAGGTCTTCGCGACGAGCGGCTGCGGCGGCTGTCACACGCTGAAGGCCGCCGGGTCGAACGGCTCGGTCGGCCCGAACCTCGACGAGCTGCACCCGACGTTCGCGCAAGTGAAGGCGAGGGTGCAGAAAGGCGGCGGCCTGATGCCTTCGTTCCGCGGGAAGCTCAGCGAGCAGCAGATCGACGCTGTCGCGCGCTTCGTCTCGTCGCGCGCCGGCTCACCGTAGAGCGGCGCGGAAACGCAGCAGGCGCGAGATGTGTGCATCGAGCACACCTGCGCGCGCGAGCGGCACCAGCGCCTGGATCGCACGGCTCGCCTCGCGCGGGTCGTTGACGAGCAGCAGGTCGGCGCCGGCACGCGCGGCGCCGACCGCCCAGGTCGCCGCATGCCCGCGGACGACGCTGAGCGAGTCGGTGATGGTGATCCCGCGAAAGCCGAGCGTGTTGCGGAGCAACCTGTAGGTCGCCGGCTCGAGCACGGCGCGGTGCGGGCCGAGCTCCGGATAGACGCCGTGTCCGACCATCACGCACGGCACGTCCCCTTCGATCGCGGCGCGGTACGGCGCGAGGTCGGCGTCACGGACATGCCCGCGCACGTACGGGCGCTTGTCCGTCGAGATTGCGAGCGTCCCGAGCCCGGGGAAGTGCTTCCCGCACGCGCCGGCTCCTCCCGCGGCGAGGCCTCGCGCGAACGCGACGCCGAAGAACGGCGAGCGGTATTGCCGCGCGCCGAGCGGGCCGTCGGGCAGGTCGAGCACCGGCGCCAGGTCGACGTCCACCCCCGTGCGGCGCAGCGCGAGACCGGTGGCTGTTCCGGCCGCGTATGCCTCGGCCTTTGTTCTGACGCGTCGCGCAGACGCTGCAGGCGGCAGCTCGCGGAAGGCGCGGACGTCGCCGCCCTCCTGGTCGGCGAACACGAGCGCGTCTGCCGGCCGGGGTGCGTCGCGGTCGTAGCGCTGCACGATCACGCCGAATACGCCGGCAGGCGCGGGCAGCCCGGACACGACGACCAGCGCGGCCTTCTGCTGCGGCGACAGCGCCATCACCGCGGCGCTCGTGAGGACGGCTGCGATCAATGCGTCCGTAGACTAGGCCGACATGGACTTCGAGCTGAGCGACGAGCAGCGGCTGCTCCAGGACACCGTCCGACAGTTCGTCGACGACCGGATCCTCCCGAACGCGATCGAGAACGACATCGAGCACAGGCTCGACACGGACGCGATCGCCGGCATGGCCGAGCTCGGAATCCTCGGCATCGTCATCCCGGAGGAGCACGGCGGCGCCGGGCTCGACTTCGTCTGCGAGGCGCTCGCGTGCGAGGAGATCGAGCGAGGCGAGGCCGCGTTCCGAACGCTCATCTCCGTCCACGTCGGCCTCAACTCGCTCGCGCTGCTCAAGTACGGGAACGCGGAGCAGCTCGAGCGCTGGCTCGAGCCGCAGGCTCGCGGCGAGCAGCTCGCGTGCTTCGGGCTCACGGAGCCCGCAGCCGGGTCCGACGTCGCCGCGATGAAGACGACGGCACGGCGCGACGGCGACCGGTACATCCTGAACGGCTCCAAGAACTGGATCTCGTACGCGAACGTCGCCGATCACGCGCTCGTGTTCGCGAAGACGGATCCGGCCGCGAAGCACAAGGGCATCTCCGCATTCATGCTCGAGCGCGGGATGCCGGGCTTCACGACGGCGGACACCGAGAACAAGCTCGGCATCTGGGCGGGCTCGACCGGGGAGCTGTTCTTCGAGAACGTCGAGGTTCCGGCCGAGAATCTCGTCGGCGAGGAGGGGCAGGGCTTCGAGATCGCGATGTACGGGCTCGACCAGGGACGCTTCACCGTCGCCGCCGGCGCGTGCGGCGTGATCCGCGCCTGTCTCGAGAAGTCCGTCGAGTACGCGCGCGAGCGCGAGACGTTCGGGCAGCCGATCGGCAAGAACCAGTTCGTCCAGGACATGATCGCGGAGATGGTGCTCGCCTACGAGACGTCGAAGCTGCTCGTCATGCAGGCCGCCTGGATGAAGGATCAGGGCTTGCGGAACACGCGCGAGACGTCACTCGCGAAGTGGCATGCGACGGAGTGCGCGTTCCGGGCAGCGCATCTCGCGATCCAGGTGCACGGCGCGTACGG
>JBKOVW010000351.1:0-11704 GCA_046724095.1 Actinomycetota bacterium
GGGGAGAGCTGCATCGTGCGCCATAATTGCAGTCGTGATCCAACGCCAGCCGGACCCCGCGCTGGAGCGTGGGTTCATCGCCGCCGTGCTGGCCCAGGGAGTCGATTCCGAGGACGAGCTGGCCGAGCTGCGAGAGCTCGCGCGAACCGCGCTCGTCGAGCCCGTGGGCGCGCTCGTGCAGCACCGTGCGCGGCCGGAGCGCCGCACGTATCTCGGCAAGGGGAAGCTCGAGCAGCTCAAGCGCACGTACAAGGAGTCGGGTGCCGAGGTTCTCCTCGTCGACGGCGAGCTCGACCCGGCGCAGCAGCGGACGCTCGAGGACACCCTGCAGGCGCGCGTCGTCGATCGCACCCAGCTGATCCTCGACATCTTCGCGCAGCACGCCGTCAGCGCCGAGGGCAAGCTCCAGGTCGAGCTCGCGCAGCTCGAGTACAACCTGCCGCGCATGCGCGGGATGTGGCAGCACCTCGAGCGGCTCGGCGGCGGCGTCGGCACGCGCGGCCCGGGCGAGTCGCAGCTCGAGAGCGACCGCCGGATCGCGCGGCGGCGCATCACCCTGCTGCGCCGGCGGCTGGAGGACCTCAGCAAGCAGCGCGACGTGCGCCGCAAGGAACGCCGCCGGGCCGAGGCGCCGACCGTCGCGCTGGCCGGCTACACGAACGTCGGCAAGTCGACGCTCCTGAACGCGCTCACCGACGCCGAGGTCTCCGTCAACGACCGGCTATTCGAGACCCTCGACCCGACCACGCGCGCGTTCGAGCACGACGGCCGCAGGTACCTCGTCACCGACACCGTCGGCTTCATCCGGCGCTTGCCGACGCAGCTCGTCGAAGGCTTCGCCGCGACGCTCGAGGAGACGCTCGTCGCCGATCTCGTCCTGCACGTCGCCGACGCTTCCGCCGGCGACGAGCGGCTCGACGAGCAGGCGCGCGCTGTCGCCGCGGTGCTGCGCGACATCGGCGCCCACGAGTTGCCGCTCGAGCTGGTGCTGAACAAGATCGACGCGGTCGACGCGTTGCGCCGCCGGCGGCTCGCGAATCTCTTCCCGGACGCGCTGCAGGTCTCGGCGCTCACGGGCGAGGGGCTCGCCGCGCTGCGCGAGCGAATCGCGGAGCGCTTTGCCGACCGGTTCGAGGCCGTGCGGCTCTTCCTGCCGTACGAAGACGGGAGGAAGCTCGCCGAGCTGTACTCGCTGGGCGCACCGATCGAGGAGCGCGAAGACCGACCCGAGGGCGTGCTCGTGCGCGCACGGCTCCCGCGCCGCGAGCTCCGCCGCTTCGCGCGCTACCTCGTCGCTTGATCGAGCTGCCCGTCCAGCGACTCCGCCGCGACGCCGTGCTGCCCGCGCGCGCGTACAGCGGCGACGCCGGTCTCGACCTCTCGGCGTGCGAACGCGTCGAGCTTCGACCCGGCGAGCGCGCCGTCGTCGGCACGGGTCTTGCGGTTGCCATTCCGAACGGCTATGCCGGGTTCGTGCAACCACGTTCGGGGCTCGCAGACCGCCACGGGATCACGATCGTCAACTCGCCGGGATTGATCGACCCGGGTTATCGCGGCGAGCTGAAGGTGATCCTGCTGAACACGGACAGCACGCACCCATTCGTGGTGGAGCCGGGCATGCGCATTGCGCAGCTCGTCGTGCTCGAAGCGCCCGGCGTCGGGCTCGAGGAGGTCGACCAGCTGCCCGCGACGGAGCGCGGTGTGCGGGGACACGGGTCGTCCGGCACATGATCGGGATGGAGCCGCGCATTCGCGTCTCGGCCATCCTGCGCTGGAAGGGACGCATGCTCCTGTGCCGGCACGAGAAGCCCGGCAAGGAGTACTGGCTCCTGCCCGGCGGCGGCGTGAACTCGGGCGAGAGCCTCGTCGACGCGCTGCACCGCGAGCTGGGGGAGGAGATCGGCATCGACGAGCGGCTGTCCGTCGAGGGCCCCGTTGCGATCGTCGACTCGATCTCGCCGATGCAGAGCTTTTCTGCGAAGCACGTCGTGCACATCATCTTCGCGGGCGATCTGGGCGGGCGCTCGCTCGAGGCGGTGACCTCCCAGGACGCCGCCGTCCGCGGACACAGGCTGTTCGACGTCAACGACCTGGACGGGATCGTCCTGCACCCGCCGATCGCGCGCTTCCTGAGCCGCTGGCAGCCGGGCGACCCAGCGGTGTACCTCGGCGCGCTCTGGGCGCGTTGACGCCAAGAGCTTCTAGGCATAGAATCTCTAGGTATGAACAGCGGGCTGAAAGGCTACCTCGATCCGCTCATCCTGGCGATCCTGAGGGACGGCGCGCTGCACGGTTACGCAGTGATCGAAGAGCTGAAGGTACGGAGCGGGGGTGAGCTCGACCTGCCGGAGGGGACGGTGTACCCGGCATTGCACCGGCTGGAGCGGCGTGGGCTGCTCAAGAGTGGTTGGACGAGGGTGGATGGGCGCCGCCGCCGTGTCTACCGCCTGACCTCGAGCGGGCGCCGCGAGCTCGAGTCGAAGACGCGCGAGTGGAGAGCCTTCGCCCGCGTCGTCGACGGGGTGCTGCCGTGATCGAGCAGCTCGGGAGCGAGCTCGCCGCCGTGGGGATCCGCGGCCGGCGGCGCGACCGCATCCTCGCGGAGTTCGCGGACCACCTCGCCTGCGATCCGGAGGCCAGGCTCGGAGAGCCAAGTGAACTGGCGCGGCAGTTCGCCGACGAGCTCGCGACGGATGCCGCGCGGCGCGCGGCGCTCGCGACGTTCGGCGCGCTCGCGGTCGTCGCGGCCGCAGTCGCTCTGCCGCAGGCGACACTGCCGCGCATGCCCGACATCACGGGTGGGACGTCGAGCTTTCTCGTCGGCCCGGCGACGCTCGCAATGATTCTCGGCGCCCAGATCGCCTTCGTCGCAGGCTGTCTGGCGGCGCTGCGCGCGCTTCGCCTGGAGGGCCCGCAGGACGTGCCGCTGATCCGGCGGCGCAGCGCCGTCGCGCTCGCCGCGGGCGCAGCCACCGCGGTCGGGAGCGCGTTGTACGCCGTCAACTTCCGCGGCGTCGTCCCGAGCTGGTGGTTTGCGCTCGCCCTCGCAAGCGCCGCCGCGGCCGCGCTGCCGCTCGCGGCGTCGGCGGCGGTCTACGCGCGCAGCGGCGGAATCGAAGTGTCGGGAGGTGCTGCCCGCGGGTTGGCGGTGGATCTGGGGCCGCTCGCTCGTCCGGCGCTGATCGGGATGGCTGCGATGCTGGCCATGCTCGTGGGCACGAGCTTCGCGGAGCGCTCCGTCGCCGAAGGCGCGATCCGCGCGGCCTTCGAGGGCATCGCCTTCGCGGCGTGCTTCCTCGCGCTGCGGCGCTTCCTCGCGCTCGATCGCTAGCGCCGGCCGCCGCGCGAGCGGGCGCGCGACGCCGAAACAGCGTGTGCCTGTTGCTCGAGGTCGTCGGCGAGCGGCTCGAACACCGGCGGTTCGCCCAGCCGGTGCGCGAGCGCCTGCGCCAGGACCCAGTCCGCGAACCACGGGTTGCGTGGGAGCAGCGGGCCGTGCAGGTACGTCCCCACCGCCCGTCCGACGCGGCAGCCCTCGAAGCCGCTCTTGCCGTCGTTGCCGAACCCGGCGACAACCCGGCCGAGCGGCTCGGCGCCCGCGTCGAGCTTCGTCCGGCCGGCGTGGTTCTCGAAGCCGGCGAGCGTGCGGAGGACTCCGGGCTCGAGCTCGCACTCGAGCAGGACGTCGCCGATCATCCGCGTCTCTCCGGCGACCGTCTCCAGCGGGAAGAGGCCGATGCCCGGCAGGTCGCCGCCGTGGAAGTCGCGGTACGAGCGCCCCATCAGCTGATAGCCACCGCACACCGCGAGGAGCGCCGCGCCGCCGTCGACTGCAGCGCGGACGCCGTGGGCCTTCGCCACGAGATCCTCCGCGACGAGCGCCTGTTCGCGGTCCTGGCCGCCGCCGACGTACAGGAGATCGTGCTCGCCCGGCTCGACCGGCTCGCCGATGGAGACCGTCCGTACTTCGAGCTCGTGTCCGCGCCAGGCCGCGCGCCGTGCGAGCACCGCGATGTTCCCGCGGTCGGCATAGATGTTGAGGTAATCCGGATAGAGATGCCCCACCACGATCTTCATGCCGCGCGCTCCCAGTAAGGACGGACGAAGCCGCGCTCGGCGACGATCTTCCGCAGCGCCAGCATCGCCGTGTAGGTGGGGAGCACGACGAGCTCGTCCCCTTCGGGTGTCAGCTCGAGGCCACGGTCGAGCGCGTGCTCGAGCGACGGGATCACCTCGATCGCGTCGGCGTCCATTCCCGCGTACTTGAAGCGCAGCGCGAGCTCGGCTGCGCGGTCGCCCGTCGCGACGAGCCGCCCGAGACGCGGGAGCAGCGGCTCGAAGTCGACGTCCCAGATCCACGAGACATCGCGTCCGTCCGCAATCGCGTCATTGAGCGCGATCACGGCCAGCGAGGGCGAGCCGCCCTCGACGATCGTCCGCACGGCCTCGTTTGCGCCGGCGGGGTTCTTGATCAGCAGCATCAGCAGCCGCCGGTCGCCGACGGCGATCCGCTCGAACCGTCCGAACGCTGCGCTGAAGCGCTCGAGCCCCGCGGTGACCTCGTCGAGCGATGCGCCGAGCGCGCCGGCGAGCGACGCCGCGGCGAGCGCGTTGTAGACGTTGTACAGGCCAGGAACACGGAGGCGGACGTCGCGCGCGCCGTCGGCCGTCTCGAGGCGAAAGGCGACGCCGTCGAGCCCCTGCAACCGGATGCCGCGTGCGGTGACGCTCAGCGTCGGACGCGCGTGCCCGCAGCTCGGGCAGCGGTACTCGCCGAGGTGCCCGACGTACGCGGCCGCGTACTCGTACGGCGTCCCGCAGCGGACGCAGTACTTCGAGTCGGCCGCGTGCTGCAGGGACGCCCGCGCCACGGACGGATCGTCGACGCCGAAGACGACCGCGTCGTCGCGGTCGCGGGCGAGGTCGCCGACCTGCGGGTCGTCACCGTTCAGGACGAGGGCTGCCTCGGCCGGCAGCCGTTGGACGGCGGTGCGCCAGCCGGCCGCGACGTGCTCCAGCTCGCCGTAGCGGTCGAGCTGGTCGCGGAAGAGATTGCCGAGGCAGACGGCGCGGGGACGAACGCGCCCGGCGACCTCCGGCAGCGCGGCCTCGTCCACCTCGAAGAGGCCCATCTGGGCGCCGCGCGCGTCGAGGAGGGTGGAGGCGACACCCGAGACGAGGTTCGCGCCGGAGCTGTTGTGCGCGAGCCGGACGCGTCCGCGCAGGATCTCCGCCGCCATCGCCGCAGTCGTCGTCTTGCCGTTCGTGGCCGAGATCAGCGCCGAGCCGAGCGGAAGCCGGGCGGCGAGCCGGTCGACTGCGCCGGGATCGACCTTCCAGAGCAGCTTGCCGGGAACGGTCGTGCCGCCGCCCGCTCCTGCGAGCCGTGAGAGGCGACCCGCTGTCCGCGCGAGCGCGATCTCGGCCGCAAGCGGAAGAGGCACGCGCACAACGCGACGGAGGCTATCGGGCGGGGCTGATCACTCGGACGAGTGAACTTGCGACGACTGACCCGGAAGGGTGACGAGGAGCGGGGGGCGCCTATCTACGTTCCGAGGCGTCAACTGTGGCTTGAGAGGAGCGGGGTAGGGATGCGGAACGGTGACCAGCGGCGGGGCGTGCGCGCGAGTGCGCTCTGGGGCAGCGGCAAACGGGGCGGCGACTCGCGCTCGAACGCTTTGTGGGGCAGCGGCAAGCGGCGCACGGCGTTGCTGGCGACGCTGGCCCTCGTCGTTCTCGTTCCGCTGGGAGCATCGGCCAGCCCGTCGAAGGATGCGCCGAGCGCGTTCGTCACGCCGTCACTGCTGACGGCGGCGCAGTCGAATGCCGGCGGCAGCTTCGACGTCATCGTCCAGGGCAAGGGCGGCAACCAGGCCGCCAAGGCGCTGGCCGACGTGCTCGGCACCGACAAGAAGGCCTACAAGGACTTCCGCTCAATCGACGGCATCGCGGTCAAGCTCACCGGAGCCCAAGTGCTGGCGCTCGCGGGCGACAAGCACATCACCGCGGTGACGCCGGACGCCCGCGTGCGGCTCTCGGCAGTTTCGGCCTCCGTCGACAGCAAGGAGAAGTGGCCGTACGTGACGGGCGTCGACAAGTACAGCGGTGCGCCCGCGGCGACGATCGCGATCGTCGACTCCGGCATCGACGCGTCGAGGCCCGAGTTCGCCGGACGGATCGCCGCCAACGTCAACCTGTCGACGCTCCCCGGCAACTCGCCCGGCGACGGACGCGGTCACGGCACGTTCGTGGCCGGCATCGCCGCCGGCAAGCTTGCGGGCAAGGACGGGGCGGCTCCCACCGCGAAGCTCGTCTCGATCGACGTCATGGACGACCAGGGCATGGCACGCACCAGCGACGTCATCGCCGCCGCCGACTGGATCCTCGCCCACAAGGCGCAGTACGGGATCAAGGTGGCCAACTTCTCGCTGCACTCGTCGGTGGCGAACAGCTTCATGTACGACCCGCTGGACAAGGCCGTCGAGAAGCTCTGGTTCAACGGTGTCGTCGTCGTGGCGGCCGCGGGCAACTACGGCTATCCGGACCGCCCGAGCGGTGTGCCGTTCGCACCGGGCAACGACCCGTTCGTCATCACCGTGGGCGCCAGCGACACGGGCAAGTCGGTGTCAACGAACGACGACACCGCGGCCCCCTGGTCGGCCTACGGCTACACGCTCGACGGCTTCGCGAAGCCGGACGTCTCCGCGCCGGGACGGTACATGGTCGGCCCCGTTCCGGTCACGTCGACGCTGTACAGCGAGCGTCCGGATCACATCGTCGAGCCGGGCTACATGGAGCTTTCGGGCACGTCATTCGCAGCCCCAGTGGTCAGCGGCATCGCCGCGCTCATCCTCGGCAAGAGCCCGACGCTCTCCCCGGATCAGGTGAAAGGCGCGCTGCTGCTCGGCGCCAAGCCGCTGGCGAAAGCGGCAGACATGTCGGAAGGCGCTGGCGAGGTCAACGCCGGCAAGTCGATGCAATTCAACAACCCGCCGGCGGCGAACAAGGCACTGAACAAGTTCGTCATCAGCGACACCGTCACCGGCTCGCCCGTCTTCGACGCGGCCAGCTGGGCCTCGGCGGCGAAGGCGGATGCCTCCTGGGCGAGCGCCTCGTGGAGCGACGCGTCGTGGTCGTCGGCGAGCTGGGCGTCGGCGAGCTGGGCGGCGGCCTCGTGGGCATCTGCGAGCTGGGCGTCGGCTTCGTGGGACTCGAGCGCTTCGGCGCAGGCCTCGTGGTCGGATCTGAGCCTCGCCAGCGCATCCTGGGCGGACAACGCCGAGGGCGAGGCGGCCGATCCCGACGGCGGCGCCATCGACCCGCTCGAGCTCGAGGCCGTCCTCAACGGCACGCTCGACCCCTAGATCCGTGCGACAGGCCGGGGTTACCCCGATCGGGGGAACCGATCGAGTGATCCCCGATCGGGGGATGCCCCGGCCGTCGGGCGACCTTACTTTCCGCTGTGGGCTTTCTGTCCTGCGGCCCTGCGTTGAGAAGGAGAAAACCCGGCAGTGAGCGCGGTACCAACCGACATTCCGGTCGTCGCCGAGCCCGGCTCGCGCGAGACGCTGCCGCGAAACGCTCGCCTGTACTTCCTGCTCGTGGCCGGCGCGACCGCAGCCGCCACCTTGCCGTTCCTGGCGCGGCTGCAGGACACGAACCACTGGCTCGCCTTCTTCATCCTGGGGACGGCGGCAGCGACGGCGCAGCTCTTCCGCGTGCAGACCCCGCGCGACCAGGCGTACCACACCGCGATCGTGTTCGTGATCGCCGCGGCCTTCCTGCTCCCGCCCGAGCTCGTCGCGCTGATGGGAATCGTCCAACACATCCCCGAGTGGCTGAAGATCCGTTACCGCTGGTACCTGCAGACGTTCAACATCTGCAACTACGTCCTCGCCTCGATGGCCGTGTGGTTCCTCGCGCATCGGATCATGGGGTGGAGCGCGATCTCGGATCACACGCTTCGCGTCGCCGTCGCCGGGCTCGTCTGCTGCATGGTCTTCGTCGCGATCAACCATGTGGTGCTCGGGCTGATGCTCCACTTTGCGCGCGGTCACACGCTCCGGGAGACGGGCCTCTTTGAGGTCGAGCACTTCTCGACCGACCTGGTTCTGGCGGCGCTCGGCGTCGCCACGTACGCGTTCTGGCAGATCAACCCGTGGCTGATTCCGTTCGCCATCGCGCCGCTCGTGCTGGTGCACCGCTCGCTGGCCGTGCCGCAGCTGCAGGCCGAGGCGCGCAACGACCCGAAGACCGGCCTCTTCAACGCACGCCACTTTGCGGCGGCGCTGTCGGAGGAGATCGGGCGCGCGCAGCGCTTCGAGCGGCCGATGTCGCTGATCATGGCCGACCTCGACCTGCTGCGTGACATCAACAACTCGTACGGCCATCTCGCCGGCGACGCGGTGTTGCGCGGGATCGCGGACGTCTTCCGCGCACAGCTCCGCCATTACGACGTGCCGGCGCGCTTCGGGGGCGAGGAGTTCTCGATCCTGCTGCCCGAGACGCCGCCGGAGCAGGCGATGGAAATCGCGGAGCGCATCCGCCGCGCGGTCGCGCAGCGGACGTTCGACGTCGAGACGTCGAGCGAACCGATCCGCGCGACGGTCTCGATCGGCGTCGCCGGTTATCCGAAGGACGGCACCGACGCAAACGAGCTGATCCACCAGGCCGACCTCGCCGTCTACCGCGCGAAGCTGCAGGGCCGAAACCGCGTCCTCAGCGCGAGCTCCGAGCCGCTGCTCGTACCGACCGACCGGACTGCGCGGCTGATCGCCGTCCCGGAGGAAGGCGGCACGACCGCGCTGCCGGCAGCTGCGGCGGCACCGCCGATCGAGGAACGCCGTGCCGAGGTGCGCCATCCGCGCCCGCACGCCGTCCACGGCCCGCGCTTTCTCTCGCTCGATCGCCGGCTCAGCCTCGTCGTCGGACTCGTGAGCACGCTCGGCGTCGCCGCGGGCATGGCCGGCCTCGCGTTCAGCTGGACCTCGAACGACCTGCTTGGGATGCTCGCGATCCTGCTCCTGGTCGGAGTGGGGCAGGCGCTCGCGCTCGAAGCGGACGAGGGTGCCGCTGTTCTGTCCGTGAGCGCGGTGGGCTGTCTGGCCGCGTCTTCGCTGTTCGGATGGCGGGCTGCGCTGCCGCTCGCGGTCACGAGCGTTGCGGTCGACTGGAGCGCGCGCCGGCAGCCGCTGCACAACATCCTCTTCAACATCGGAGCGCTCACGCTCGCGTCGCTCACCGCGGCCAGCATCTTCAACCTCGCGCACTTCTTCCCCGACGGGACGACCCACCGGCTCGCGATCGCCGGCCTCGGCCTGCTCGCAGGCGCCGGCTACTTCGCCGTCAACATGGGCCTCGTCTCGCTCGCGCTCGCGCTGCAGGGCCACGAGCGCTGGTGGAACGTCTTCCGCGAGCAGTTCGCCTGGCTGCTGCCGCACTACGTCGTGTACGGCTTCATCGGCGGCGTGATGGCGCTCGCGTACGAGGCCGTGAACCTGCTCGCGCTCGCCGTGTTCGCGGTGCCGCTGCTGCTGATGCGCAAGACGCAGGAGGCGTACCTGAAGCACACGCACCGAAGCGCGCAGAAGCTGCGCGAGGCGGCCGAGACGATCCAGTCTCAGAACGTGTCGCTCGAGATGGCGAACAAGCTGCTGAAGGAGCGCTCGACGGCGGCGATGGAGTCGCTGTCGGCGACCGTCGACGCGCGGGACTCGTACACCGCGGGCCACTCGCGCCGCGTGCAGCAGCTCGCGCTCGCGATCGGCCGCGAGCTCGGGCTCTCGCAGGTGGAGCTCGACCTGCTCGGGCACGCCGCACTCTTCCACGACATCGGCAAGCTCGCAATCCCGGACGCGATCCTGCTGAAGCCCGCCAGCCTGACGCAGGACGAGTGGGCACTGATGCAGCGGCATGCGGAGGAGGGCGCACGGATCATCGACCGACTCGGCTTCCTCAACGACGCCGTGCCCGCGATCCGGCACCACCACGAGCGCTTCGACGGCACCGGCTACCCCGATCGCCTCGCCGGCGAGGACATCCCGCTCGGCGCGCGCATCATCCACGTCGCGGACGCGCTCGACTCGATGCTGACCACGCGCATCTATCGCGCTGCCAGGCCGGCTGCGGAGGCCCTGCAGGAGCTGCGGGCGTCCGCCGGCACCCAGTTCTGCCCGCGCTGCGTCGGCGCGCTGGAGCGCATCCTGCCGCTCGAGGCGCTCGAGCGGGACGACGAGCGCCCGCGCCTTTCCGTAGCCTCCTAGGCGGCCAACTCGGCGCCTTAGGCCGCCCCGTTAAGCCATAGTTGCGCTTTTTCCAAAGCGCTCTACTATTATTGGCATGGCCAGGAAACCGCCCTACCGGGCGGTCGCCAAGATCGACCCCGCCGCGCTCGCCTCGTTTCAGGCCGGCATCCGCAAGCGCTACTCGAACGAGCAGATCCTCACGGAGCTGCGCGACAGCGCGGAGCGACTGGGGCGCTCGCCGACGATGCGGGAGTTCGCGGCCGATCCCGAGACGACGGTGCACCCGCAGACCGTGATCGAGCACTTCGGCAGCTGGAACGCGGCCAAGCGCGAGGCCGGGCTCGTGCCGCGCCGCTTCGCAACGCGCGAGGAGCTCGTCGGCCTGCTGCGCGATCTGGGCGAGGAGCTGGGCCGGACGCCGACCGCCAAGGACCTCGACGACCGGCGCGGCTCGATGCCGTCGAAGTCGCTCTACTGGCACACCTTCGGCTCGCTTGCGGAGGCGCTGCGCCAAGCCGGGTTCGACGTGCCGATCGGCGAGGAGCGGCTCGAGCGCGCGGTCGAGCAGGGCGTGAAGCTCGCACGCCGGCTGAAGCGCCTGCCGAAGTTCGCCGACTGGTCGACGGCCCGCCGCAAGGACGAGTCGCTGATGACCGAGTGGCAGGTCTACCGCATGTTCGACGCACGGCGCGGCGCGTGGTCGACGTTCCAGTTCCTCATCAAGGAGCGGCTCGACGAGGAAGGCGTCCCCGTCGGCGCCGACGGGCGCCTGGGCTAGCCGGCGGGTTCGTCGAGGCGGGGGAGGAGGCTCGCGCAAACGCGACGCGCTGCACTCTTGGCGCGTTAGAACCTTCTAGTACCTGTGCGCGATCGCGCTCTGCGCCTCCGTTTCCAGTGCGTTTGGGTCCATGCGCCGACGCTACGATCGGCCCTCATGAGCTCTTACGACGCATTCGCGCCCATCTACGACGGCTGGGCCTCGCACATGACCGAGGACGTGGCGTTCTACATCGAGCTTGCGCGCGAGGCCGACGGGCCTGTGGTCGAGCTGGCGGTTGGGAACGGGCGGGTGGCGATTCCGGTCGCGGAGGCGATCGGGCGGCCGCTGCTCGGGATCGACACCTCGCCCGCGATGCTCGAGCTTGCGCGGGAGCGCGCGGCCGAGGCGGGTGTCGAGCTGGAGCTGCGCGAGGAGGACATGCGGGAGCTCTCGCTGGACGAGCCGGCCGCGCTCGTCTACTGTCCGGCCCGCGCGATGCTCCACCTGCCGACGTGGCAGGACAAGCGGCGCGTCTTCGAGCGGGTCGCGGCAACGCTGCAGCCGGACGGGCGCTTGGCCTGGAACGTGTTCGTCTTCAACCCGCACGTCGCTGCGAGGATGGACGGCAAGTGGGAGGAACACGCGGGGATCAAGAACCGGGTGACGCACGTGCCGGCCGATAACCGGATCGACCTGGAGC
>JBKOVW010000121.1:0-3386 GCA_046724095.1 Actinomycetota bacterium
GTCATTCCGATTCGGATGGGTCAGTATCTCCCGATGTTTCCGCGCACTGCGCTGGTCACCGGCTCCGCGTCCGGTATCGGTGCGGCAATCGTCGAGCTGCTGCGCACGGACGGCGCCGAGGTGCTGGCGTTCGACCTGACCGACGGCTTCGACGTCGCCGACCCCCACGCCTGGGAGGCGGTCGGTGCCGTCGAGCTCGCGTGCCTGAACGCAGGCGTCACGACGGGCGAGACCGACATCCGCCGGGTCCCTGACGACGCCTATCACCGCATTCGCGGCGCGAACCTGGACGGTGTCGTGTACGGCGTCCGACGGCTTGCGCAAGTGCTGGAGCCGAAGAGCGCGATCGTCGTCACCGCGTCGCTTGCCGGTCTCGTCGCCGCGCCGCAGGATCCGCTCTACACGCTCACGAAGCACGCGGTGGTCGGGTTCGTGCGGAGCGTGGCACCGCAGCTCGCCGCGCGAGAGGTCCGTATCAATGCGGTCGCGCCCGGCTTCGTGGACACGCCGCTGCTCCGTGAGCGCCGCGGCCGCTTCGTCGAGGCCGGCTTCCCGCTGCTGCAGCCGGCCGAAGTCGCGCAGGCCGTCCTGACCGCGGCCCGCAGCGACGGGACCGGCGAGGTCTGGATCGTGCAGCCCGGCCGCGAGCCGGAGCCGTTCCGCTTTCCGAGCATCCCAGGCCCGCGCGACCCCTCCGGCGCGCCGGTCGGCCTCCCGCCTAGCTGAAGCTCCAGCCGTCGCCGTCGGCGAAGGCCTGCAGGATGCGGCGGCTGACGACCATCCGGTGCACCTCGTCGGGCCCGTCGTAGATGTGCGCGCCGCGCGCCTGCGCGTACATGTGCGAGAGCGGCGAGCGGTCGGTGAGCCCGAGCGCACCGTGCACCTGCACGGCCCGGTCGATCACACGCGAGAGAACGTCGGCTGCGTAGAACTTGATCAACGAGATCTCGACGCGCGCGTCTTCGCCATCGTCGATTCTGCGCGCGGCGTCGAGCGTCAGCAGCCGGCAGGCCTGGATCTCGGCGGCGGAGTCGGCGATCCAGTTCTGCACGGTCTGCTTCTCCGCGAGCGGACCGCCGAACGCCTCGCGCTCGAGTGCGCGGGTGCACATCAGCTCGAACGCGCGCTGCATCTGCCCGAGCCAGCGCATCACGTGGTGGATCCGTCCCGGCCCCAGCCGCTTCTGAGCGATGCGGAAGCCGGCGCCGCGCTCCCCGAGCAGATTCTCGGCCGGCACGCGCACATCCGCGTACGTCACCTCGCAATGCGTCGTCCAGCCGCGGCCGCGATGCCCGAGGAACGGCACCGGCTCGATCGTGAGACCCGCGGCGTCCGCCGGAACGATGATCTGGCTCATGCGGCGACGCGGCTCGCCGTCCGGCTCGGTCACCGCCATCACGATCCCGAACGCTGCACCCTCGGCGCCCGAGGAGAACCACTTCCGCCCGTTGATCACCCACTCGCCGCCGTCCGGCACGGCGGTCGTCTTCAGTCCTGTCGGATCCGCGCCGGACACATCGGGCTCGGTCATGGAGAAGAACGAGCGCGCCTCGCCGTCGACGAGCGGCTTCAGCCAGCGCGCCTTCTGCTCGTCGCTGCCGAACAGGTGCAGGATCTCGCCGTTGCCGGCGTCCGGGGCCTGGCAGTTGAAGACGTACTGGGCCCACGTGATGCGCCCGATCTCCTCGTTGAGGTCCGCGTACGCGAGGAAGCCTTCGCCCGTGCCGCCGGCCTCCGGCGGAAGATGCGGCGCCCAGAGCCCCTCCGCCTTCGCGCGCGCGCGCAGGTCGCGCAGCAGCGCCTCGGCCTCGTCGTCTTCGCGAAAGAGCCGCTCCTCGACCGGCACCACGTGCTCGTCGATGAACGCGCGGTACTGCGCGCGCGCGGCCACTACATGCGCTCGACGATCATCGCCATGCCCTGGCCGCCGCCTACGCACATCGTCTCGAGGCCGATCGTCCTGTCGTCGCTCTCGAGGTCGTTGAGCAGCGTCGCCATGATGCGCGCGCCGGTCATGCCGTACGGATGCCCGAGCGCGATCGCGCCGCCGTGCGGGTTCAGCTTGTCGCTGAAGGGGTCGATGCCGAGCTCGCGGCAGACCGGCAGCACCTGTGCCGCGAAGGCCTCGTTCAGCTCCACGACGTCGACGTCGTCGATCGTCATCCCGGCCTGCGCGAGCACGCTGCGCACGGCTCCGATCGGGCCGACGCCCATGATCTCGGGCGCTACGCCCGACACCGCCGATGCGACGATCCGCGCGCGCGGCTCGATGCCGAGCTCGCGTGCGCGCGTGTCGCTCATCACCACGACCGCGGCCGCACCGTCGTTCAACGGACAGGAGTTGCCCGCGGTGACCTTGCCACCGGGCTTGAACGCCGGCTCGAGCTGAGCGAGCTTGTCCAGGGTCGACTCGCGCCGCGGCCCGTCGTCCTTGACCACGCCGTCCCACGGCGTGATCTCCCGGCCGAAGAAGCCCGAGTCCTGCGCGGCGACGGCGCGCTCCTGCGACTGCTGCGCGAAGCGGTCCATGTCCTCGCGCGACACGTCCCAGCGCTCCGCGACGTTCTCGGCCGTCAAGCCCATCGGGATGTAGACGTTCGCGATCGGCGCCTCGTCACCGAACAGTTTCGGGTGCAGCTCCTCCGCGTCCTTCGGATAGCCGTCGACCTGCGTGATCGACTCGACTCCGGCCGCGACGTAGGCGTCTCCTTCGCCGGCTCTGATCGCATGGAACGCCATCCGGATCGTCTGCAGGCTCGACGCGCAAAACCGGTTCACAGTCGTCCCTGCAACCGTCTCGGGGAGCCCTGCGAGCAGGGCAGCCCGTCGAGCGAGGTTCATTCCCTGCTTGTCCTGCGGGAAGCCGCAGCCGACCATCACGTCGACGATCTCCTCGCGCGGCAGCGCGGGGACCTGCTCGAGGGCCGCGTCGATGGCGAACGCGACGAGGTCGTCCGGCCGGGCGTCCACGAGCGAGCCCTTGCGCGCTCGGCCGATCGGCGTCCGCGTCGCCGCAACGATCAGAGCCTCATGCATCGGGTGCGCCTGCCGCCATGTAGACGACCTCGCCGACGAGCGCGGGCTTCTCCTTGCCCTCGATCTCGACCTGTACGCCGACCGTCCAGACGACGCTCGGCCCGCGGCGCTCCGCCCGCACGAGCTTGGCGTGCAGGCGCACGCGCGAGCCGGACGGCACCGGGCTCGTGAAGCGGATCTTCTCGGTCCCGTAGTTGACGCCCATGACGGCGTCGGTGACGGAGACGACCTCGCTCAGCAGCATCGGCAGCATCGAGAGCGTCAGGTAGCCGTGCGCGACCGTCGTGCCGAAGGGGCCGTTCGCGGCCGCCTCGGGATCGACGTGGATCCACTGGTGGTCGCCCGTAGCC
>JBKOVW010000130.1:0-10406 GCA_046724095.1 Actinomycetota bacterium
CCGACCTCGTGGTGGACGTACTCGATCGGGATGCCCATCGACTCGAGCGCCCGCACCGTTTCCTGCCTCAGGCCGCTCGCTGCGTCGAGCGTCGTCATCGCGAAGTAGCCGCCCTCGTCCAGGGTCTCGGTGCCGCGGTCGTCGCGGAAGAGGAAGTACTCGAGCTCGGGCCCGACGTTGAACGTGTCGAAGCCGAGCGAGCTCATCCGCTCCAGCGCGCGCCGCAGCACGTAGCGCGGGTCGCCCTCGTACGGCTTGCCGTCGGGCGTGACGATGTCGCAGATCATCCGCGCCACCTTCGGCTCGCCTTCCTTCCACGGCATCACCTGGAAGGTCTCGGGATCGGGGATCGCGACCATGTCGGACTCCTCGATCGCGTTGAAGCCCGTGATGGAGGATCCGTCGAAGCCCATCCCGTCGTCGAGCGCGTCCTCGATCTCGCTCGGGGTGACGGCGAAGCTCTTCAGGTGCCCCTCGATGTCGGAAAACCAGAGCAGCACGAACTCGACACTCTCCTGCTCGATCCGCGCGCACACGCGCCGCCGCGACTCCTCGCTCGACGTCGCCCTGTTCCTCGTCTCGACCTGCGCCATGAATTCCTCCCTTGAAATGCGAAAAGCCTCAGGCGCCGACGGCGCCCGAGGCTCCGTTGCCTCGACGACGGCCGAAGTCTATACCGTGGCGCCGTGCGCCTACTCGTCACCGGCGGCGCCGGCTTCATCGGCTCCCACTTCGTGAAGCGCATGCTCGCCGCCGGCGAGGACGTGATCGTCCTCGACAGGTTCACGTACGCGGGAAATCCGGCCAACCTGCCCGCCGACAGCGAATGCTACCGCGGAGACATCGCGGTGCGGGGGGACGTCGAGCAGATCGGCTCCGTCGACGCGATCGTCAACTTCGCCGCCGAGACCCACGTCGACCGCTCGATCCACGGCCCCGAGGACTTCGTGCGCACGGACGTCCTCGGCACGCTCGTGCTGCTCCAAGTCGCGGCCGAGTTGAGCGCCCGCTTCGTCCAGGTCTCTACCGACGAGGTGTACGGCGACGTCGAGCCCGGCTGGTCGTCACGCGAGGACGACCCGCTGCGGCCGTCGAGCCCGTACAGCGCGTCGAAGGCGGGCGGCGACCTGCAGGTGCTCTCCGCCGTGCGCACTTTCGGCGTGAACGCGACCGTGACGCGCGGCTCCAACACGTACGGTCCGAACCAGTACCCGGAGAAAGTGCTGCCGCTGTTCGCGACGAACGCGCTCGACGGCGAGCCGCTGCCGCTCTACGGCGACGGCCGCCAGGTGCGCGACTGGCTGCACGTCGAGGACCATTGCGCCGGGATCGAGCTCGTCCTGCGCGAAGGCCAGCCCGGCGAGGTCTACAACGTCGCCGCGAACGAGGAGCACGAGAACGTCGAGCTGACGAACCTCGTGGTCGACTACCTCGGTGCCGACCGCTCGCTGATCCGAAACGTCGACGATCGCCCCGGCCACGACCGCCGCTACTCGCTCGACACCACGAAGCTCCGCGCTCTCGGATGGGAGCCGCGCCGCACCTGGGAGGACGGCGTCCGCGCGACGATCGACTGGTACCGCGACAACCGCGACTGGTGGGAGCCGATCAAGCGCTCCGACGGGTTCCGCGAGTTCTACGAGCGGCAGTACGCGGCGCGACTCGCCTCGTAGCTAGCAGTTCTGCTGCGCCTGCGCGCGGAGCCGGTCGATCGGGCCCTTCCGTCCCTCGATCGCCTCGGCCTGGTCGAGCAGATCGAGCACGCCGTCACAGTTGCCGAGGTGATAGCGCGTGTACGCCAGGTTGTACTTCGCGAACGCCTCGTAGAGCTTGCCGGTGCCGTCGAGCTTCTGGACCGCCTGCTCGAGAAGCGGAAGCGCGTTCGCGTAGTCGCCCGCCTGCATCTTCGCGTAGCCCGCGTCGTTCAATTGCTCACCCGTGGCGCCCGACGGTGGCGGCGGCGCACTCGTCGCCGGAGACGTCGTTGGAGACGTCGTCACGGTCACGGAGCGCTCGACGGTCGTGACCTGACCCTGCGTCGTCACCGTCTGGACTTGCGTGACGATCGTCGTCGGCGCCGGCGGGCTCGAGCTGTCGCCTCGTGTCAGGAAGTAGGCGAGAAGCGCGCCCGCGACCGCTCCGGCAGCCAGCAGCCCGATGAGCAGCGGCCACGCGCCGGAGGACCGGCGCGGCGGCGGCAACGTGCGCGTCGCGGCAGTCGGCGCCACGGCGGCGAGCGTCCGGGTCTGGCCGGCAGCTTCGGCGAAGGCCGAGCGCAGCGCGGCGACGAACTCCGCGCACGTTCCGAATCGCCGCGCGGGGTCCTTGGCGAGCGCACGCTGGAAGCAGCGATCGAGCTCGCGCGGGAGATCCGCCCGCGCCGAGATCGACGGAACGGGAGCGTTCACGTGCGCCGCGGCCTCCGCCGTCGGGCTGTCGGCCTCGAACGGACGCGAGCCCGTGAGCAGCTCGAACGCAACGACCCCGAGCGCGTAGCGGTCGCTCGCCGGTGTCGCCCGCTCGCCCTGAGCCTGCTCCGGCGACAGATAGCCCGCGGTGCCGAGCACAGTGCCCGTCATCGTCAGCGAGTCCATCCCGGCCGCGCTGGCGATGCCGAAGTCGGCGACGTGCACGTTCCCCTCGCGATCGAGCAGGAGATTCGCCGGTTTGACGTCGCGGTGGACGATGCCGCGCGCGTGCGCCGTATCGAGTGCACGCGCTGCCTGCTCCAGCCACGTGAAGACGCGTTGCGGCGATTGCGCGCCCTCCGAACGGAGGACGTCGTCGAGCGAGCCGCCGCCGAAGTGCTCCATGACGATGTAGGGCCGGCCGTTGTCCTCGCCGACGTCGAAGATCGTGACGATGTTCGGCTCGCCGGACAGTCGCGCAGCCGCGAGCGCTTCGCGTGTGAAGCGCCGCCGCACGGACTCGTCCTGCGCGTAGCGGTCGGCAAGCACCTTCACGACGACATCACGCCCGAGAATCGAGTCGGTTGCGCGGTAGATGTCGCCCATGCCGCCGCGCCCGATCTGCTGCGGGCTCTCGTAACGGGACGGAAGGATGCCGTTCAACGGATCAGGTCAGGGTTCGGTAAACAAAACAGGCTGCACAGGAGCCCCTTTGCTAGCCTCGTCAAGTCCTCGCTGGGGTCATTTCGATGCGCCGAACCGTCGCGATCGCTTCCATTCTCCTGCTCGGCATCGGTCCGGCGGCGCATGCGCGCGGGAGCGTAAAGGCTGCAGCCGGCGCCGCGACGTTCGTCGTCACGGGCCATGGCTGGGGACACGGCGTCGGTATGAGCCAGTACGGCGCTTACGGATACGCACAGAAGGGCGTCGGGTACGAGAAAATCGTCCTTCACTACTTCCCCGGTACGGAGCTCGGCCAAGCACCGGTCTCGAAGGTGCGCGTGCTGCTCACGAGCGGCGTCGGCACGCTCACGATCGGATCGGCCGCGGATTTCCGCGTCAAGGACGCGACCGGCGCTGTGCATGACGTCACGGCGGGCAAGTACACGCTCACGCCTGCGCTGAAACTCAAAGTCGACGGCGCGAGCGCGGCGCGCGCGCTGCCGGGACCCCTGCTCTTCCAGCCGGGGACGACGCCGCTGCAGCTGAAGCACCCCTATCGCGGCTCCGTTCAAGTGGATGTCGTCCGCGGCAAGCTGCGCGCGATCAACGTCGTCGGTCTCGAGCAGTACCTGTACGGCGTCGTGCCGTCGGAGATGCCGTTCACCTGGGCGCCGGAGGCACTGAAGGCGCAGGCCGTGGTCGCGCGCTCGTACGCGCTGGCAACGCGCAGGACAGGCGCGTTCGACCTCTATCCCGACACGCGCAGCCAGGTCTACCTCGGGATCGAACACGAGAAGCCGTCGACGAGTGCAGCCGTCGACGGGACCGCCGGCCAGGTCGTCCTCTATCAGGGACTGGTTGCCAAGACATTCTTCTTCTCGACGTCTGGCGGCCGCACGGCGTCGGCGGAGGACGTCTGGGGCGACCCCGTTCCCTATCTCGTGTCGGTGTCCGACCCGTACGACTCGATCTCGCCGCACCACACCTGGGGCCCGGTGGCGTTCACCGGGACGGCACTGGCGAAGCGCCTGAAGATGAAGGGCCGCGTCATGGACGTGCAAGCGGCACTGAACTCCTCCGGGCGCGTGAAGACGCTGACAGTCGTCGGTTCGCAGGGGACGATCGAGATGCCCGGGACGAGCGTCCGGACGCGCCTCGGCATCCAGTCGACCTGGTTCACGGTCGGCGTGCTCTCCCTCTCCGCGCCGACCACCACCGTCGTGTACGGCTCGCGGGCGCAGCTGACCGGGGTCGCGCGCGGCCTTTCGGACGCAGTGCTCCAGCAGCTCGACGGGAGCACCTGGAAGACCCTCGGAACGGTCAAGGCCGACCAGGACGGCACGGTCACGTTCGCGATCAAGCCGCCGGTGACGACGCGCTACCGCCTGGCGACTGGCAAGCTCAGCGCGCCGTCCGTACGGGTTCCCGTCGCCCCGCTCGTGCGTTTCTACGCGCCGCGCAGGCCGGACCAGCTCAGCGGCTACGTCCGACCCCTCGCGCTCGCGGGCTCGCGCGTGCTCATCCAGCGCCAGCAAGGGCCGGGCTGGGTCACCGCGGCGCAGGCGACGGTCGCCTCAGATGGGGGCTTCCTCGCCAAGCTGCAGCTGACCGACGGCGTGTATCGCGCACGCGTCGGCTCCGGGCACGGCTACGTCGCCGGGACGACGCCGCCGCTGCAGGTCTCGAACCAGTGAGACGAACGGCAGCGGCTGCGGCGCTCGCGCTCTCGCTCGCGCCGTCGGCGGCCGCACTGCCCGTGCGCGACAGCTTCACTCCGACCGACCCGCTGGCCTCGCGCCAGTACTACCTCGGACAGGATCACGCGTTCGACGCGTTCGGCGCCGAGCTACCGGTCGTCAATCCGGTGCGCGTCGCAATCATCGACTCCGGGCTCGACGGGGGCCATCCGGAGTTCCCGCGCTCGCGCATCTGGCAGGCGCGGAGCTGGGTCGGCGGTAGCGCCCTCACCGACGAGGAGGGCCACGGCACGTTCGTCGCCGGCGAAGTCGCCGCCGCGATCAACAACAACGAAGGAATCGCGGGAATGGCGTTTCCGGCGCAGCTCGTCATCGCCAAGATCGCCCGCTCCGACCAGACGATCGACGTGCGCGACGAGGCGCAGGCAATCCGCTGGGCCGTCGACGTCGGCGCGCGCGTGATCAACCTCTCGATCGGCGGGGTGCGCAATCCGTTCAACTCCAAGGTGGACACGTATTCGAAGGTGGAGGCGGACGCGGTCGAGTACGCGGTGCGGAAGGGCGCCGTGCTCGTCGCCGCGGTCGGGAACTCGGACGAGGCGCCGCAGACGCCGTGGCCGTTCGCGAGCTACCCGGCGGCACTGCCGCACGTGATCGGCGTGAGCGCGCTGTCCCCGGCGGGCAACGTGCCCAACTTCTCCGACCGCGACCGCATCTTCAACGACCTCTCGGCACCCGGGCAGGAGATCTACTCCACGCTGCCGCGCGCCCTGACGTCGTTCCGTCCCCTCTGCCAGAACCAGGGGTACTCCGACTGCGGCCCGGACGAGTTCCGGCACGCAGCAGGCACGTCGTTCGCGGCCCCGCAGGTCGCAGCAGCGGCCGCCGTGCTGCTCGCGCTCAGGCCGACGTTGCAGCCGGATCAGGTCGCCAACATCCTCGAGCGCTCGACAACCGACGTGAACGCGTCGAACGGATGCAAGGCATGCCCGCTGCAGCGAGACTCGCTGAGCGGCTGGGGCAGGCTCGACATCTCGAAGGCGGTCGCGGCGCTCGACGGCGTGCTGCCGCCGCCCGACCACTACGAGCCGAACGACGACGCCGCGGGGCACGCAGCGAAGCTCAGGGCATCCGTCAGGTCGGTGAAGGCGACGATCGACTTCTGGGACGACAACATCGACGTGTACCGCACCTACCTGCACAAGGGGCAACGGCTGAAGCTGGAGCTCGACGGCCCCGCCGGCGCTACATCCAACCTGCTGCTGTGGAAGCCGGGCGCGAAGCGCGTCAACGACCTGCGCACGCAGAACCTGCGCGCCGCCCAGTCAATCGGCCCAGGCTCGGCTCACCGTCTCGGCTACCGCGTCCGCAAGAAAGGGTGGTACGACGTCGAGGTCAAGGTGACGACGCGCGGCTCGGGGCCGTACGAGCTGACGATCAGTCGCTCGAAGTAAGGAATTCCCCGGAGGCCACGTCCCGCAGGACGCGCGCCGGATTACCGACGACGACGACACGCGGCGGCACGTCCTTGACGACGACGGCGCCGGCGCCGACGAACGCCTCCTCGCCGATCTCGACCGCGGGACAGAGGACGGCGCCGACGCCGACGCGTGCGCCGCGGCGGACGATAGGCCCCCTGCGCAGCTCGTGGCGCCGCTCGGTGCGCCCCATGAAGTTGTCGTTCGAGGTCTGCACGCACGGGGCGATGAAGACGTCCTCCTCCAGCGTCGCGTACGCGGTCACGTACGCCATCGCCTGGATCTTCGTGCGCGCGCCGACGGTCGTGTCGTTCTCGACCAGCGAGCCGCGGCCGATGACGACGTCGTCGCCGATCTCGCAGCGCTCGCGCACGCACGCTTGGTCGCCGACGATCACGCGCGCGCCGATCCGAGTCCCCGCGAAGACGACGGCGCCGGTCGACACAACCGTCCCGGGGCCGAGCTCGAGCGGCGGAAGCTCCTCCCGCTTCGCGGTCGAGCGCGGGGAGAGCGTCGGTTGCTTGCCGACGACGGCGTAGTCGAGGATCGTGCAGTCGCCCGGGACGATCGTCCCCGGAAAGACGATGGCGGTGTCGGCGATCACACGACGGCAGACTCGAGCGATGCCTGCAGCTGCTCGAGCGCGCGCACGACCGGCACCGCGTCTCTTGCGGCCTTGTGCGGGTCGCCCTCGCCGGCGACGAGACCGAGGAAGTGCTCGCACTCGAGCCGCAGCGGCTCGGTCGACTCCACCTTCGGGCTGTAGACATCGCCCGTCCGTGTGCGCCAGTTGTCGTAGACGGTGATCTTGCGGTCGCGCTCCATGTCGTCGAAGACAGCCATCCGGTCGTTGCCGACGACGGTGATGCGCCGGATCTTGTGCGGGTCCAGCCACGAGAGGTGCATGTGCGCCATCTTCCCGGACGGGAAGTTGAGGTAGCAGAAAACGACGTCCTCGACGCCGCCGGTCAGGAACGCGTTGCCGTGGGCGCGCACCTCGCTCGGCTCCTCCTCGATCAGGTACAGCAGCACCGACAGGTCGTGCACGCCGAGCGACCAGAGTGCGTTTTCGTTCGTCCGGAACGTCCCCAGGTTCTGACGGTTCCCGTAGACGTAGAGGACATCGCCGAGCTCGCCCGAGTCGACGATCTCCTTCAGCTTTTTGACGCCTGGGTGGTAGAGCAGGAGGTGGCCCGGCATCAGCACCAGCCCGCGCTCCTCCGAGAGATCGCAGAGCTCTTCGAGCTCGGCGCCGCGCATCGCCGGCGGCTTCTCGACGAAGACGTGCTTCCCGGCTTCGAGCGCGCGCCGCGCGAGCTCGTAGTGGCTCGGCACCGGGGTGGAGATGACGACCGCCTCCACCGACTCGTCGCCGAGGACGTCGTCGAGCTTCGCCGTCAGCCGTGCCTGCGGATACCGCTGCGCGAGTTCGGCGTGCTGCGCTTCGTCGACGTCACAGAGCCACGCGAGGTGGGCGAGGTCCGCGAAGTTGCGCGCGAGGTTCTTGCCCCACTGGCCCAGGCCGATCTGAGCGATTCGAGCCACCTAGAGCTTCCAGACTTTCCCGTTGCCGGTGCCGTTCCTGCCGGTTGCGTTGCGGAGGTCGACAACGATCTGCGCGCGCTCGACGAGGTCGTCGTAGTCGATCGAGTTGTGCGCCGTGACGATCACGACGCCGTCGTACGCCTGCGGCTCGTAGTCGACGGAGCGCATCCCGTCGAACTCGGGGACGTGGGGGTCGTGGTAGTCCACGTTCGCGCCGGCCTTCTGGAGGAGCTGGATGATCTTCTCCGCGGGCGACTCGCGGACGTCGTCGACGTCGGCCTTGTACGACACGCCCAGCACGAGCAGGCGGGAGCCCTTGAGCGACTTCTGCGCGCCGTGGTTCAGCGCCTGCGAGATCAGCGACCGGCAGAAGTACGGCATGTTGGCGTTGATCTTTCCGGCGAGCTCGATGAACTCCGTGTAGAAGTCGTACTCCCGCGCCTTCCACGTGAGGTAGAACGGGTCGATCGGGATGCAGTGGCCGCCGAGCCCCGGTCCCGGCTTGAAGCTCATGAAGCCGAACGGCTTCGTCTCCGCGGCTTCGACGACCTCCCACACGTCGATGTCCATGCGCTCGCACAGCTGCGCCATTTCGTTGACGAGCGCGATGTTCACGGCGCGGAAGATGTTCTCGAGCAGCTTCGTCAGCTCGGCCGCCTCGGGCGACGAGACCGGCACGACAGTCTCGACCGCGCTCCGGTAGAGCTCCGCCGCCCGCTCCGTGCATGCGGGCGTGACGCCGCCGACGATCTTGGGCGTGTTGTGCGTCGTCCAGTCGGTCCGGCCCGGATCGACGCGCTCGGGCGAGAACGCGAGGTGGAAGTCGTCGCCCGCTTTGAGCCCACTGCTTTCGAGGATGGGCTGCAGCACCTCGCGCGTCGTCCCGGGATACGTCGTCGACTCGAGCACCACGAGGTGCCCGTTGCGCAGGTGCGGGGCGAGCTCCGCGGCTGCGGCCTGGACGATCGAGAGATCCGGCTCGCGCTGGCTCGAGAGCGGCGTCGGCAGGGCGACGAGGATCGCGTCGGCCTCGGCGGCGTCGTCCATGTCGAGCGTCGCCTCGATCCGGCCCGCGTCGACGAGCTTCTTCAGCTCTCCGGAGGGGACGTCGCCGATATGGCTCTCGCCGCGGTTGATGCCGTCCACGACCTCCGGGTTCACGTCGCGCAGCAGCACGTTCTTGCCTGCGTCCGCGAACGCCTTGGCAAGCGGCAGGCCGACGTAGCCCGCTCCGACGATTGCGACGTCCGGCTTCATCCGGCGCAAGGCTACTGACGCGGGAAGGTGGCTACACTACGCACCCGCGCTGGGGCCGTTAGCTCAGCTGGTAGAGCAGGGGACTCTTAATCCCAAGGTCGCAGGTTCGATCCCTGCACGGCCCACTACGCCGAAAGATCCGGCGCGCTCCGCGCGCCATGATGATCTTTCGGCGCTCGTGTCGATCCAGGCCGTCGCGGCCGATGCCGGCAAAAGCCGCCATCGGCGGCGAGGGGGGGCAACGGCGCCTAGGGGCGCGGTGCGTACTCGACTTCGGCGAACGGCCAGTCGGACGCTAGCCACTCACTCACGGCGCGCCAGAGTGGCGTGTCCAGGCGTGCATGGGTCGCCCGTACCCAGGAGAGGGCACGGGCGTCGTAGTTGCTGTCCGGCAGGGGGTAGATGTAGACGCAGCCGATCACGTCGCGGCTCGCGGGATCGAGCACCGTGTACGTGAATCCTTTCCGGTTGCGGAAGTCGTCGGCATGGCGCTGCAGGTCTGCCCGGTTCTCGTCCGGCGTCATCTCCCGCGGCCATCTGCTGCTCTCCCACCCGGGCGTCGCGTGGATGTGATCCATCGACGACGTCCAGGCGTCGTAGTCCCGGTCGTTGTGCTCCGGCCCGAGCGGCTCGAGCACGAACTGCGGCGTCTCGAGCCCGAGCGGTACGTCGAAATCCGGCGGGACAAACTCCTCCACACGACGAGCGTAGAGCGTTTTCAGGAGGCGGCGGGAGGCCTCGGTGGCCCTCCCGCCGCGAAGAGAACAGCGTTCTACGCCGGAGCGGCCGCAGGCGTGGGCTCGATGCGATCCGTGTGCGCGTACGTCGCGGCAAGCGCGGATGGCCTGAACCCCTTGACAATGCAGTAGATGCCGAGCTCGTTGCCCCAGCCGACAATGAAACCGGGGCCGAGCAGCATCGCCGAGTCCTTGATCGCGGCCAGTGAGACCGCGAGCGCGGACGCGTCCGCGCCGTGACGTAGCCGATTGACAGGATTTCGCTCTGCCGCCTCAGGATCGGGAACACCACGACCGCTGTCGCGATGTTCGCGAGGATCAGCAGCAACTCCAGCAGCACTCCAAGGAAGACTTGATTGTCGTGCCCCGCTCCGGCGATGTAACAGCGGGGTCGTCGAGAACCGGCTGGTATAGCGCGAGCGCGGGAATCGAGGTGATGAACGTAATGAGTGTCAACGCGAGCCAGAGGAGGACGAAGTGCACGGCATCAGGCACGCCCTGCGGAACTTCACCGCGACCGCCGTCAAAGAGCATCTGCGCTCGCAGCTCGAGGACACCGGCGGCGCGCCGAACCTGACCGACAAGGAGGTCGAGCTGGTTCGCTACATCCGCGACGAGTCC
>JBKOVW010000369.1:0-11274 GCA_046724095.1 Actinomycetota bacterium
GCGGGCGGCGCCCCCGGCGACGCCGCCTGGGTCTCGACCCCGCCGTCGTTGTCGTCACGCTTGGAGCCGGGCCTCGCGCCCTGCGTGCAGGTGCTCGTGGCCCCGCTCGAACGCCGCGCGGTTCCGCCTCCCGTGGAGCTCGGGCGCGACCAGCGCAAAGACCATGTTGCTCAGTTGGTCGTGCAACTCGCGCGTCTCGGCCTCGGAGAAGCCGGCATTGCGGAGCGCGCCCCGCAACGCCGCGTCGAGAGCGTGGGCATGCGGGCCACTGAGCGGTCGCGCGAAGAGCGGCGCCGACCACGGGTGCGCAAGCAAGAGCCGCCGCGTCGAGCGCGCGAGCTCGGCGAGACCGTGCCACCACTCAGCGTCCGGCTCGGGCAGGCTGAGACCCTCGTAGAGCCGATCCGCCATCGCCTCGAGCAGGTCGTCCTTGCTCTCGACGTAGCGGTAGAGCGCCATCGGTGTCACCCCGAGCCGCGCCGCGACGCGGCGCACGCTGACAGCGTCGAGCCCGGCGTCGTCGGCGAGCGAGACAGCCGCGCCGACCACGGCTTCGAGGTCGAGACTTGCCACCGCCCGAGTATACGGTGTACACTCACGGGTATACGGTGTATACGCTCAGTGATCTCAAGACCCGGCGCTACATCAGCCTGACGACCTTCAAGCGCGACGGCACGCCAGTGTCCACCCCGGTGTGGGTCGTCAGCGACGACGGCGAACGGCTGCTCGTCTGGAGCGCAGCCAAGACGTGGAAGGTGCGCCGCATCCGGCGCAATCCGCGCGTCCTCGTCGCGCCGGCGAACTTCCGCGGCAAGGAACGGGGCGCGCGCATCGAAGCCGCCGCACGTCTGATCGAGCACGATCGGGTCGACGAACTGCTGCGTCAGAAGTACGGCTGGCAGAAGCGCGCGCTCGACTGGCTCAACCGCCGCGGTGACACGCAATGGGCGACGATCGAGCTCAGCGACCCAGTGCTGCGATGATCTCCTCTGCGTCGGCGACGATCCGCCGCACCACGTCTCCCGCCGGCTCGACCGAATCGATCAGGCCGGCCGACTGACCGATCCACATGAGGCCGTCGTCGGCATTCGACTCCTGGAACGCTGCGACCTCCTCCCACAGCCGCGCGCGGCGCCGGCGCAGCTCGGGCTCGCGGCCGAGCCACTGCTCGACGAAGCGCGTGCGCTTCAGCCGCACCCAGGCGCCGGGCCAGTCGCGCCCGCTCAGCGAGTCCGACAGCGTCGTCACCACCGTGTCGGTCCCGTCGCTCGCGACGATTGCATCCTTGTAGGCCTGCTCGACCGGGGCCTCGTCCGTCGCGAGGAAGCGCGTGCCGAACAAGACGCCGTCCGTGCCGAGGGCGAGCGCCGCGGCCAGGCCGGCGCCGTCGGCGAAGCCGCCCGCAGCCAGCACCGGCACCGAACCGCCGACGAACTTCACCACCTGGCGCACGAGCACGGTGCTCGCGACCTCGCCGATGTGGCCGCCTCCCTCGAAGCCCTGCGCAACGATCACGTCCGCTCCTGCGTCGGCCGCACGTACTGCGTCCTCGGCGACCGGAACCATGTGCATCACCCTGCAGCCCCGCTCGTGCGCCTTCGCGAAGATCGCGGCGAGATCCTGGTCGTCGCGCGGCCACGCCGTCGAGAAGACGTCGGGCTGCAAGGCGAGGATCTCGTCGACCCGTTCGTCCGTCGCGTGCAGCAGGAGGTTGATGCCGATCGGCTTCGAGGTCAGCTCGCGTGCGCGCCCGACCATCTCCGCGACGTCTTCCGGCAGCAGGAACGAGGCACCGACGACGCCGAGCCCGCCGGCCTCCGACACGGCCGCGATGAGCTCTGCGCTCGTCGCCCCGCCGCCAACCCCGGCCGAGGCTATGGGGAGCTCGACGCCGATGAGCTAGGTGAATCGCGTCCGAAGCATGCGTCAGAGTCTGACGCGCTACGTCTCACTGACCAAGGAGGGCGAATGGAAGCTGCGGCTATGGTCGGCGGCAGCCCGAGGACCGGCTTCGCGCGTTGGGCGGCGCTGTCCGGGGCGGTCTACGTGCTGTTGTTCGTCGTGGGCACGATCGTGCTCTTCAGCGGCGCGAAGGGCGGCGACGATCCGCCAGCGACGGTGATCAAGTGGTACTCCGACAGCGGGCATCGCGACCAGGTCAACTTCGGGTGGATCCTGATCGGGCTCAGCATCTTCTTCCTGTTCTGGTTCATCGCCGCGCTGCGGCGAGCGGTCAGCGCCGCTGACCGCGAGGGCATCCTGACGACGATCGTGACGATCGGAGGCACGATCTATGCGGCGCTCGCGCTCGTCGCCGTCGCGCTCAACCAGGCGATCCGGACGATGAGCGACGACACGTACCAGCACCGCGTCTACCCGGAGCTGATCCATGCGGCGGACGACGCCGGCTGGGTCATCCACGCGAGCGGCGCGGCCGGGCTCGCGGCGATGATCATCGCCGCGTCCTACGCGTTCATGACGCGGGGAACATGGCCGAAGTGGGCGGGGTGGCTGGGGATCGTCGTCGGCGTGTTGTCGCTGGGGGCGATCGTGTTCTTCCCGCAGTTCCTGTTCCTGGCCTGGATCCTCGTCGTCTCGGTGCTCATGTTCCTGCGACCCGCGAGGTACGAGCCGGTCACGACGATGTAGGAGAATCGCCGCGTGAAGATTCGCGCGGCGGTCCTCGAAGAGTTCGGCGCACCGCTCGAGGTGCAGGAGCTCGACCTGGCGGAGCCGCGGGCAGGCGAGGTGCTGGTGCGCCTCGCCGCCTGCGGCGTCTGCCACACCGACCTGTACACGGCATCCGGCGCCGACCCGTCCGGCTATGCGCCGACGGTCCTCGGCCACGAGGGCGCCGGGGTGGTCGAGCGCGTCGGCGAAGGCGTCCGCGACGTCTCCCCGGGCGACCACGTCGTGACGCTGTTCTCGCCGCAGTGCCGCGAATGCATCCACTGCCGCGACCACCGCACCAACCTCTGCCTGGCGATCCGGGAGCAGCAGAACCAGGGCTACCTGCCGGACGGCACGACGCGCCTCGCGCGCGACGGCGAACCGATCCGGCACTTCATGGGGACGTCGACGTTCGCGGAATACACGGTCATGCCCGAGATCGCGCTCGCGAAGGTCGACCCCGACGCGCCGCTCGACCGCGCGTGCCTGTTCGCCTGCGGCCTGTCGACCGGCCTGGGCGCCGCGATCAACACCGCGAAGGTCGCGCCCGGCTCGACGTGCGCCGTGTTCGGGGCGGGCATGGTCGGCCTCGGCGCGGTCGCCGGCTGCCGGCTCGAGAGCGCCGAGCGGATCGTCTGCGTCGACCTCTCCGACGAGCGGCTCGAGCTTGCGCGCGGCCAGGGTGCGACGCACACGATCAAAGGGGGCCCCGACTCGGTACAGGAGATCCTGGACATGACCGACGGCTTCGGCGCCGACTACACGTTCGAGGCGACGGGCAACGTCCACGTGATGCGCCAGGCCGTAGAGTCAGCTCGGATGGGCTGGGGCCTGGCGACCGTCTGCGGGGTGGCGGGCAAGGGCGAGACGCTCGACGTCGTCCCGCGCTTCCTGATCACCGGACGCCGCGTCGCCGGCTCGTCGTTCGGCGGCGTGAAGGGACGCGACCAGGTGCCGCAGTTCGTCGACCGCTACCTGGCCGGCGAGATCGACGTCGACCCGTTCGTCTCGCACAAGCTGACGCTCGACGACGTCAACCGCGGCTTCGAGCTCATGGAGGCGCAGGACGGCATCCGCAGCGTGCTCGACTTTGACTGACTTCCCCCTGCCGGGGAGCGCCCCCGCCGTCGTCGCGGTCCCCGCGCCCGGCACGGGCGTCGGCTGGTGGGCCGGGTCGTCGCATGCGGCGCTCGACGACGACGGCACGTACGTGATCGCCTACCGCGTGCGCATGGGCGCGCACGGGCGCGGCTCGAATGTCGTCGCTCGTTCCGCGGACGGCGAGCGCCTGACGACGGTCTGCACGATCGAGCAGGAGCGCTTCGGGGCACAGTCGCTCGAGAAGCCGTCCGTCGTGCGCACCGACGACGGCCGCTGGCGCCTCTACGTCTGCCCGGCCGCGCCGGCGCCGAGCAAACACTGGTGGATCGACGTGCTCGAGGCGGAGGACCCGGCCGACTTCGCGGACGCCGAGGCGCGCACCGTCTTCCGCGGCGACGAGAACACCGGCGTGAAGGACCCGTTCGTGCGCCGCTCGCCGGGCGGGGGCTGGGAGGCCTGGATCTGCTGCCATCCCCTCGACGTCCCCGACGAGGAGGACCGGATGACGACGGCGTACGCGACGAGCGCCGACGGGCTGTCGTGGGACTGGCACGGCACCGTGCTCGCTCCACGCCCCGGCATGTGGGACGCGCGCGGCGCACGCCTGACCGCCGTCCTTCCCGACGGCCGTGCCGCCTACGACGGCCGCGCCACGAAGGAGGAGAACTGGTTCGAGCGGATCGGGCTCGCGCGGCTGACCGGCACCGCGCCCGGCGAGCTCGAGCAGACGAACGACGGCGCGGCGGCCGACGCGCGCTATCTCGACGTCCTCGCCCTCCCCGACGGCGGCTACCGCATCTACTACGAGGCGCGGCTGCCGGACGAGAGCCACGAGCTCCGCACGGAGCTCATACCACCGCGCTGAGGTCGTCCCCGAGACGAGCGGCGCGCCGGCCCCGCTTCATCCGGTACATCGCATCGTCGGCCTCACGCAGCAGCGCCTCCGCCTCGCCGGCCGACGTGCAGACGGCGACGCCGAAGCTCGCCGCGAGCTGCAGCTCGTCTGCGATGCGCTGGGCGGCGGCGACGGCCTCCTGCCCGTTCGCCTCCGCGAGGAGGACGGCGAACTCGTCGCCGCCGATACGGAAGGCGTTGTCGCCCGTGCGGATGGCGGCGCGAAGGACCTCGGCGACACGCTTGATCACCTCGTCGCCGGCGGCGTGCCCCTGCGTGTCGTTGACCGACTTCAACTCGTCGAGATCGAAGACGACGAGCGCGAGCGGACGGTCGTAGCGTCGGCTACGAGCGACCTCGGCGTCGAGGTGCTGCACGAAGGAGCGTCTGTTGAGGAGATTCGTGAGCGGGTCGTGGTCCGCCAGGAACCGCATCTGCTCGAACTGCTCCGCCGCGTAGAGCGCCGTCGTCGCCTGGTTCGCGAAGACGCGCAGCGCCTGCAGGCGCTCGGCCGAGGGAATCAGCCGGTCTTCGGGGTCGTCCGCCCAGATGAAGCCCATCTCCTCCCCGTTCCGGTCGTAGAGCGGCACGAGCAGCCAGTGGTGGCTCCAGGCGTGCGGGCCGCGCCCGTTGCGTTGCGAGCTGTACCTCACGTGCTCGGGGCCGATGCGCTCGCGCGCTGCGCCGCCGGGGACGAGGTAGCACCCGGAGACGGCGAACTGGGGATCGAACAGCGCGCGCATCGGGTCGAAGGGAACGGCGCGCAGCACCGCGGGGTCGTCGGCCGCCCAGCCCGACGACGCGCGCGAGCGCAGCAGGCCCGTCTCCGTGTCGACGAGCTCGATCGAGACCTTGTGGAACCCGAGCGCCGTGTGGATGCCGCGGCAAACCGTCTCGAGGATCGCCTGCGTCGACTGCGCAGCCGTTAGCGTCGAGGAGACCTCGAGCAGCTGCTCCAGGCTCCCGCGGTGACGCGCCGCGCTCTCGGAGTGCTGCGCCGTCTCGATCGCGATCGCCGCGTGGGCCGCGAGAGCGCACAACACCTCGAGCTCGGCGTCGTTCGGCCGCCGGCCGCTCCGCGGTTCGCCCACGGAGAAGATCGCGAGCATCCGGCCCTCCGAGTCCTGCAGCGGGACGAAGAGCTCGTCCTCGGGATGCCAGGCGTCAGGGTCGTCCGAGGGCTCCAGCTTCGGCACATAGCGCGTGCCGATGTCCTGGCTCCAGTCGAACGACCCGTGCGGGATCAGATAGGCGCCGCCGCGCCGGAACCGCTCGGTCAGCAGATCGCGCCACGCACCCCACTCGTACGTGCTGCCGAGAAGCGCGTCGCGCGCCTCCTTGCTGCCGTGGACATCGGTGACGCAGAAGTCGTCGAACTCCGGCCGGTAGAGATTGAGCACGACCGTTTTGAACTCGAGCGCCTCGGCGACCGCCTTGACGATCGTGGCGAGCGCGCTCGCAAGGTCGCGCTGTCCGCGCACGACGCTCGTCACCTCGAGCAGCGCCTGCACGCTCGAGCCGCCGAAGGACTCCTTCAGTTGTTTCTGACCCCGAGGACCAGGTCGCCGCATGCTCAACTCCTTGAGTAGAAGAAGGATCGCGCTCTGCGGCCCGGGACGACTCCCTCAGGCGAGGGATTTGCGCGCGTAGGATATCCGCATGTGCCGCAATATCCACACGCTTTTCAACTACGAACCGCCCGCCACCGAGCACGAGGTCAGGGACGCCGCGCTGCAGTACGTCCGCAAGATCAGCGGCTTCACGAAGCCGTCGCGCGCGAACGAAGCTGCGTTCGCGCAGGCGGTCGACGAGGTCGCGACCGCGACGCAGAAGCTGATCGACGGCCTGGTGACGTCAGCAGCGCCGAGGGACCGCGAGGTCGAGGCCGCGCGCGCACGTGAGCGCGCCGTAAAGCGCTTCGCGGCGTGAGCCTCGACAAGCGGTTCGCACGGCAAGCGCAGAACGAGACCCTCTTCCGGGAGGTAAACGAGCGGATCGCGACGCTCGGCGAGAGGGCGCAGGCCTGGTCACCCGACGGAACCGTCGAGTTCCTCTGCGAGTGCGGAGAAGAGGGCGGCTGCGGGCAGCGCGTCCGCGTCCCGCTCGACGTCTACGAGCGCGTCCGCTCGCAGGACGACCGCTTCGTCGTGCGGCCGGGCCACGAGACGCTCGAGATCGAGAACGCCGTCGAGTGGACCGATGACTACGTCGTCGTCGACAAGATCGCGGCGGCGGAGCCGTACGTCGAGGACGACCCGCGCGGCGCCCCGTCCTCCTGACGTGACGCCGCAGGGCCTTGTCTACCGGCCCGACCTGCTCACGCCCGAGGAGGAGCGGGCGCTGCTCGAGGAGCTCGAGCAGCTCGAGTTCCACGAGATCCGCATGCACGGAGTCGTGGCGAGGCGGACAGCACGGCACTTCGGTATCGACTACGACTACGAGCGTCGCGGGACGATCGCCGACGCCGAGCCCGTGCCGGGCTGGCTCGAGGCGGGACGCTCCCGCGCGGCGGAGCTCGCCGGCGTCGCGCCGGAGGAGCTCGCCGAGGCGCTCGTGCAGCGCTACCCGGAGGGGGCGCCGATCGGCTGGCACCGGGACGCGCCGCAGTTCGGCATCGTCGTCGGCGTGTCGCTGCTGTCACCCGCCCGCATGCGCTTCCGCCGCGACAAGGGCGGCGAGCGGCAGACCTACGAGATCCTGCTCGAGCCGCGCAGCGGCTACGTGCTCGCGGGCGAGTCGCGCACAGCGTGGCAGCACCAGGTGCCGCCGGCGAAGGGCCTGCGCTACTCGATCACGTTCCGCACCCTCAGGAAGAAGGAGGCCCGCTGACGCGGGCCTCCGCCATCTCTCCTAGTAGCCGCCACCGCCGCCGGAGCCGCCACCGCCCGAGTACACGACGATGAGGACGATCGCGACGACGATCGCTACGAGAACTGCCCCGAGAACGAGCCAGCGCGTACGGCTCCAGCCGGTGCGCCTATGTTGTTCTCGGTAGGTGCTCATGACCAATCCCTCACCATCCGGCGATCCGTCGAAACCTCGCTACTGGACGATGCGGGGCGCCCACAGCACCCGGCCCGCAACGTATCGCTGCCCCTTCTGCGGAGAGCTGCTGCACGCGATGAGCGAGCACGTCGTCATCGCGCCGGAAGGCGACGTCGCGCGGCGACGCCACGCGCACCTCGAATGCGTCCGTCGCGAGCGCGAGGCCGGGCGGTTTCCCCTCGCCGACGACGTCAGGTCAGGCGGAGGCGGCTTCGGCGGTCTTCGATATCTCCTAGCACGTGTCCGGCGATCCAGTTGACCGCCCACACGATGAACACGACGCCGACGTACGTCCAGAAGCCGTCGATCGAGAAGTTCGGCGCGATCCACTCCGCCAGCGCGACCATCGCGATGTTGATCAGCAGGTAGAAGAGCCCGAGCGTGACGAGGATCAGCGGCAGCGTCAGGATGGCGAGGAGCGGCTTCACGATCGTGTTGGCAATGCCGAGCACAGCCGATCCGATCAGGTACGCCGCCCACCCGTGGATCGAGACGCTGTCCCAGAGAGCGTTGGCGACCCACAGCGCGAGCAGGTTGATCGCCCACGCGATCACAAGACGAGCGGCGAACGGCACGGAAAGAGTGTAGAACGGAATCGTGTTCGCGCGCCTGCACGTCCTGCAGACGACTCCGGAGCAGTCGGATCGCGGGCTCGAGATCGTCCGCGACCAACTGCTTCCCTGGCTTCGCGACACCTCGGGCTACCGCGGCCTCATCCGCTTGCTCGACCGTGAGAACGGCAAGACGCTCGTCATCTCGCTCTGGGCCGACGAGGAGGCGCTGAAGGCGAGCAACGAGGCGATCGACCGGCTCGCGGAGCTCACGGCTGAGACGACCGGCGCGAAGCGAGTCGCGCTCGAGCAGTACGAAGCCACGCTCTTCGACCTTTGACGTGAGCACCGAGTTCGTCCTCGGCGACGACTTCGCCAGAGTCCTGACGGAGACGACGCAGGCGCTGGTCTGCGTGCTGGACAGCGGCGGACGCATCCTGCTCTTCAACGATGCGTGCGAACGGTGTACGGGCTACAGCCGCGACGAGGTGCTCGGCCATGACGCGCGCGAGTTCGTCATCCCGCCGGAGGAGGCGGAAGCGTTCGGGGACGTCCTGGCCTACATCTGGCGCACCGGGCTCTCGAGTCCGCAGGTCGGGCACTGGGCGACGAAGGAGGGCGGCCGACGTCTGATCGCGTGGTCGAACAGGCTGATGCCGGCAGTCGACGGAAACGGCAGCTTTCTCGTCACCACCGGCATCGACCTCACCGAGAGCGCCGAAGAGTCGGAAGGCGCGCTGATCGGCGATGTCGAGGCGAAGCTCGCGGAGGTCGGCCGGCTCGCGCAGGAGCAACGTGCGCTGCGCCGCGTCGCGACGCTCGTCGCGTCAGAGGCGACGCCGGAGCGGGTGTTCGCGGCGGTGTCGGAAGAGACGGCGCGGGTGCTCGAGGTGAACGCGTCGGCAGTCTTCCGGTACGAGGGCGACGACACGGCCACGGTGGTCGGGCGCCACGACCGCGACGCGGTCGGCGTCTTCGCGGTCGGCGACCGCATCTTCGCCGACCACAACACGGCGATCGGTCGCGCGCGCGACACGGGGCTTCCGGCGCGCATACAGGACTACTTCGCGATCGACACGGACGTCGCGAAAACGATGCGGGAGTCCGGGTACCGCTCGACGGTGGCGGCGCCGATCTTCGTCGCCGGGATCCCGTGGGGTGCGATCGCGATCGCCGCACGGGAGGCGCTTCCGGCCGAGAGCGAAGCACGGCTGATGGGCTTCTGCGAGCTCGTCTCGCTGGCGGTCGCCAGTGCGCAGGCGCGCGAGGACCTGCAGTCGTCGCGGGCGCGGCTCGTGAAGACGGGCGACGAGCAGCGGCGCAAGCTCGAGCGCAACCTGCACGACGGCGCGCAGCAGCGGCTCGTCTCGCTTGCGCTGACGCTGCGGCTCGCGCGCGCGAAGCTCGAGTCTGATCCGGGCTCGCTCGAGGGCATCCTCGCCGGCGCGGCGCAGGAGCTCGATCTCGCGCTCGAGGAGCTGCGTGAGCTCGCACGCGGCCTGCATCCCGCCGCATTGACGGAGCAAGGCCTCGCCCCCGCCGTGCGGGCGCTCGGCGAGCGGCTGCCGGTCGAGGTCCGGGTGGACGACCTCGACGAGCGGCTGCCGGACTACCTGGAGGCGACGGCGTACTACGTCTGCTCGGAGGCGCTGACGAACGTCGCGAAACATGCGCGCGCTACATGTGCGCACGTGACGTTCCACCGCGAGCCGGGCGTGCTGCGCTTCGAGATCACCGACGACGGCCGCGGCGGCGCCGACGGCCGCGGCTCGGGGCTCCTCGGGCTGCGCGACCGCGCCGAGTCCGCAGGCGGAACGCTCTTCGTCATCAGCCCGCCGGGCAAGGGCACCGTCGTCACCGCGACGCTGCCGCTCGACTAAGGCGCCGGCTTGCCGGCGCCGCAAAGAGGCCGCGCGAGCTTGGCTTGCGCGGCCGTCCTACCCAGCTGCTTGGAAGAGCTCCACTCGAAGAGCCGATTCATCCGACCAAGGCGCCGGCTCTAGGCCCGCGGGATGCTCTGCCGGAAGTGGAAGACGTTGTGCGGGTCGTACTTCCGCTTGATCTGCCTCAGCCGCGTGAGGTTCGAGCCGTAGTACGCGTGTTGCCAGTTCGGCAGCTCGGGATCGATGTAGTTCTGGTACGCGAACGCCGAGACGTACGGCCGCAGCGCGGCGAAGCACTGACGCAGCCACGCGAGGTTCGGCGCGGCCGCCGCTCCGGCATTCCAGTATGCGAGGTACTGCATCGAGAAGAGCGCATTGCGGTGCACGAATGCCGTCGCAGCCTTCGGCACGCGGTTGATCGCGCCGCCCCACGAGTCGAGCAGCACGATCCCGGAGCCCGTCCCGACGTTGCGCCGGGCCTCGATCTGATGCAGCAGCGCGTCGATTCCCGCGGACGAGAGCGGCGCGGTCGAGATGCTCGATTTGGCTGCGAACGTCGCGCGGCCGGTCGCGCCGCCGCCCCAGTAGTGCACGGCCTCTAGGAACGTCCGCGTCTTGGTGGCGAAGCGCGACGGCGTGCCGGCGTTGAGGAGCGGTGCGAGCAGCGTCCGCAATGCCTGCTCCGAGCCGAAGAACTGCCCGGCCGAGGTGATCTGCGGCGGAGCGGTCGAGGCTGCCAAGGCGTTGACGTTGACGACGGACGAGAGGGCGTCGGGGGCGTGCGGCGCGAACGCCTGCCACGCCTGCACGACCTGCTTCGCGTCCGACCACGGCCATTCCATGGAGTACGTCGAGACAGTAGGAGCCGGGTGCGTGCGGAACACGAAGCGCGTGACGATGCCGAAGTTCCCGCCGCCGCCGCCGCGCAGCGCCCAGTAGAGGTCGGGATGGGAGTGCGCGCTCGCGACGACGGCGCTGCCGTCGGCGAGCACGACCGTGGCCTCGAGGAGGTGGTCGCAGGTCAGCCCGAACTTCCTCCCCGACAGGCCGATGCCGCCGCCCTGCGTCAGGCCCGCGATGCCCACCGTCGGGCAAGTGCCGGCCGGGATCATCCGGCCCCTGTTCGCGAG